>CASERA010000055.1 GCA_949290175.1 uncultured Ruminococcus sp. | reverse complement strand
CATATTTCCACATGGTTTTGCAATATCAATGCCTGCTCCAATTGCTGCCGCCACTGGTTCTTCAATCAGATGAACTTCTCTCGCACCTGCTGCAAAAGTCGCTTCTTCTACCGCTTTTTTTTCTACTTCTGTCACTCCGCTTGGAACACAGATGCTAATCCTTGGTTTTTTGAAGGTACGTTTTCCAAGTGCTTTCTGGACAAAATATTTGATCATCTTTTCTGTTACTGTATAGTCCGAAATTACCCCTTGTCTCAGAGGACGCACTGCCACAATATTGCCCGGAGTTCTGCCCAGCATCAGGCGAGCCTCCTCTCCTATCGCCTTGATGACATTCGTATCCCTGTCAAATGCAACAACGGACGGTTCTTTTAAGACAACGCCCTTTCCTTTTACATAAACAAGAACACTTGCAGTTCCCAAATCTATCCCGATATCTACAGACATATTGTTTCTCCTTCCCAGCCCTTATTATTCTTTATTACTCTCTTTTGTATCTTACTGCCTGAAGCATAATTTATAGAAATAAATCTTTGCGATTTTCCCCTGTCTCGCATAATTAAGTATAATAAAATTTTCCAGAATTGGAAAGCTTTTTTTCACATTTTTAGTTTTTCTTTAGGATTGCATCAATATATTTCCCTGTATAGGATTTTTCATTCGCTGCAATCTCTTCGGGCGTGCCGCATGCCACAACAGTACCGCCTTTATCACCGCCTTCCGGACCGATATCAATAATATAATCTGCCGTTTTAATCACATCCAAATTATGTTCTATTACGATTACTGTATTTCCGTCTCCCGATAATCTCCTTAAAATTTCTGTCAGCTTATGCACATCTGCAAAGTGAAGCCCTGTTGTAGGCTCATCCAGAATGTATACCGTTTTCCCTGTGCTTCTGCGGCTTAATTCTGTTGCCAGTTTGATACGCTGTGCTTCTCCTCCTGAAAGTGTTGTTGACGGCTGTCCTAATCTGATATAAGACAAACCTACATCATTAAGCGTTTCCATCTTTCTTCGGATACTTGGAACATGTTCAAAAAACTCCAGCGCTTCTTCCACCGTCATATTCAACACATCGTAAATTGTTTTTCCCTTATATTTAACATCCAATGTTTCACGATTATACCGTTTTCCTCCGCAAACCTCACAAGGTACATAGACATCCGGAAGAAAATGCATTTCAATTTTAATGATTCCATCTCCACTGCAGGCTTCGCATCTTCCGCCTTTTACATTAAAACTGAATCTGCCCTTTTTATATCCTCTGGCTTTTGCATCCGGAGTTGCTGCGAACAAATCCCGAATCAAATCAAAGACTCCTGTATAGGTTGCCGGATTCGAACGCGGGGTTCTTCCAATTGGAGACTGGTCAATATCAATCACCTTGTCTACCTGATCTAATCCTTCAATTCGTTTATGTTTTCCCGGAATGGTACGGGCATGATTCAATTCTCTTGCCAGTTTTTTATACAAAATTTCATTGACCAGAGAACTCTTTCCCGACCCGGAGACTCCGGTTACACATGTCATAATACCCAAGGGGAACTTCACATCAATGTTTTTCAGATTATTTTCCTGTGCCCCGATGACCTTCAGATAGCCTGTCGGTTCTTTTCTTTCTTCCGGCACCGGAATCCGAATACGTCCGCTCAAATATGCACCTGTAACAGAATTCTTATTCTTCATCAATTCCTTTGCCGTTCCTACAGCAACCACTTGTCCTCCATGTTCTCCGGCTCCAGGTCCAATATCTACAATACAGTCTGCCGCCATCATCGTATCTTCATCATGTTCTACCACTATCAGAGAATTCCCTAAGTCACGTAAATGCTGAAGCGTTGCCAATAATTTATCATTATCCCGCTGATGCAGGCCGATACTCGGCTCATCCAGGATATAAGCTACGCCGACCAGACCGGAACCAATCTGAGTTGCTAAACGGATTCTCTGTGCTTCTCCCCCTGAAAGAGTCCCGGCTGCTCTCGCCAGCGTCAGATAATCCAGACCTACATCCAGCAAAAACTGCAATCTTGCTTTGATTTCTTTTAGAATCTGTTCTCCAATCAGCTGCTGTGTTTCTGTCAGTTCCAGATTGTTCAGAAAATTCTGTAATTTGTCAATCGAAACTGCCGTAATGTCGGCAATATTTTTCCCTCCGACTGTTACTGCCAGAGCCCCTTTTTTCAGTCTCTGTCCTTTACACTCTGAGCATGGTGTAATATGCATGAATGTCTCATATTCCGCTTTCATCGTCTCAGACCCGGTTTCCCGGTAACGTCTTTCCACATTCTTAATCAGCCCTTCGAATACAACATCGTATACGCCTTCTCCACGCTGACCTTTATAATAAACTTTTATGGATTTTCCATTTGTTCCATAAATCAGCACATCATGAATTTCCTTTGGATAATCCTTAAAAGGTGTATCCAGATCAAAATGATACTCTTTACACAGTGCATCCAGAATCGCCCTTGTGAAACTGGATTTGTCCGTACATGACTGCCATCCAAGTACTGCAATGGCACCTTCTTGAATACTCAAAGACGGATCCGGTATCATCAGTTCTTCAGCAAATTCCATCTTATATCCAAGTCCAAAACAAACCGGACAAGCTCCAAATGGATTGTTAAATGAAAAACTTCTTGGTTCAATTTCCTCGATACTGATTCCACAGTCCGGGCATGAGAAACTCTGACTGAAGTTCATCGGTTCTCCACCAATTACATCTACAATCAAAAGCCCTTCTGCTAAATCCAGCACACTTTCAATCGAATCTGTCATTCTTTTCTCAATTCCCGGCTTTACTACCAGACGGTCTACAATGATTTCAATATTATGTTTAATATTCTTATCCAGCGTAATTTCTTCTGACAAATCATAAAGATTCCCGTCTACACGTACACGCACATAACCAGATTTCTTCGCACGCTCAAATAATTTTACATGAGTTCCCTTTCTCCCCCTCACTACTGGAGCCAGAAGCTGAATTTTGGTTCCTTCCGGAAGACTCATCACTTGATCCACCATCTGATCTACCGTCTGTTTTTTGATTTCTTTTCCACATTTTGGACAATGGGGGATTCCAATTCTTGCATATAATAAACGGAAATAATCATAAATCTCTGTTACTGTTCCCACCGTGGATCTTGGATTATGGTTTGTAGACTTCTGATCGATGGAGATAGCAGGAGACAGACCTTCGATACTTTCTACATTCGGTTTTTCCATCTGTCCCAAAAACTGTCTGGCATAGGAAGACAGCGATTCCATATATCTGCGCTGCCCTTCTGCATAAATCGTATCAAAAGCAAGGGATGATTTTCCCGAACCACTCAATCCCGTAAGAACAACCAGTTCATTTCTAGGAATATCTACATCTATATTTTTTAAATTATTCTCATTTGCCCCGCGAATCCTAATATACTGCCGGGGATCCATCTTTTTTCCCATATTGTATCCTTTCCTTTTTTTCTTATCTTAAGCTGATATTTGTTCTTCCACATTTTACCTGGCAATCAGTTTCTCAGCTTCTGTCTTAATTTTCAATCTCATTCAGCACTTTTTTAAGTTCAATTAATTTATCACGCAGCTCTGCTGCAGACTCGAAATCAAGCTCTGCTGCTGCTTTTTTCATTCGTTTCGTCACATCTCCAATCAGTTTTTCCAGTTCCTTACGGCTCATAGACTCCGGATCTTTCTCCAGTTTCAGCTCCTCAGCTGCAACTTTCTTGGAAATACTAATCTGATCGCGAACTGCTTTTTTAATTGTTTTCGGCGTAATTCCATGTTCTTCATTATATTGCATCTGAATTTTTCGACGGCGTTCTGTCTCACTGATTGCCAGTTTCATGGAATCAGTCATGTTATCTGCATACATGATTACATGTCCTTCTGCATTTCGTGCTGCACGTCCAATTGTTTGTATCAATGAAGTTTCTGAACGCAAAAATCCCTCTTTATCTGCATCCAAAATCGCCACTAAAGTAATCTCCGGAATATCCAGTCCTTCTCTTAGGAGGTTGATTCCGACAAGAACGTCAAAAACATCCAGACGCATATCCCTGATAATTTCTGTGCGCTCCAGCGTGTCTATATCTGAATGCAGATATTTCACACGAATACCGACTTCCCGCATATAGTCTGTCAAATCTTCTGCCATTCGCTTAGTCAAAGTAGTAACAAGTACTTTATTTTTCTTGGCAATTTCTTTATTCACTTCACCAATTAAATCATCAATCTGTCCTTCTACCGGGCGCACCTCTACTTCTGGGTCCAGAAGTCCGGTAGGGCGGATTACCTGTTCTGCACGCAGCAGTTCATGTTCTTCCTCATATTGTCCGGGCGTTGCCGAAACAAACAGTACCTGATTGATTTTACTTTCAAATTCTTCAAAATTCAGCGGACGGTTATCCTTCGCTGACGGCAGGCGAAATCCATAGTCTACCAGTGTAGACTTTCGTGACTGGTCACCAGAATACATACCTCCAATCTGAGGCACAGTTTTGTGTGATTCGTCAATCATAATTATAAAATCATCCGGGAAATAGTCAATCAGTGTATAGGGTGCCTGTCCCGGTGCAAGACCTGCCAGATGCCGGGAGTAGTTCTCGATTCCTGAACAAAATCCGGTCTCTTTCAGCATTTCGATATCGAAATTTGTCCGCTCTGCAATTCTTTGCGCCTCCAGCAGCTTATCCTGACGCTTGAACTCTTTAACCCGCTCTTCCAGTTCTTCTTCAATTGCTTTTACTGCGCGGGCAATATTTTCTTTATCCACAACATAATGAGATGCCGGGAAAATTGCCGCATGTTTTAGTTCGTCTTTAATCTCTCCCGTTAAAATGTCTACTTCCGTGATTCTGTCCACTTCATCTCCAAAAAATTCAATTCTGATTGCTACATCAGATTCATATGCCGGAATTACTTCCAGAACATCTCCTCTGACGCGGAATGTACCACGATGAAAATCCATATCATTCCTATCGTACTGAATTTCTATTAATTTGGCAATTACCTCATCTCTATCCTTTATCATTCCCGGACGCAGAGAAATGACCATGTTTTGATAATCCACCGGACTTCCCAGTCCATAAATACAGGAAACGCTTGCTACAATGATCACATCCCGCCGCTCTGCCAATGCCATAGTTGCAGAAAGACGCAGCTTATCTATTTCGTCATTAATAGAGGAATCCTTTGCAATATAAGTATCCGAAGACGGAACGTAAGCCTCCGGCTGATAATAATCATAGTAGGAGACAAAATATTCCACTGCGTTGTTAGGGAAGAACTCCTTGAACTCCCCGTATAACTGCGCGGCTAATGTCTTATTATGGGCTATGATTAATGTTGGTTTATTCATTTGTTGAATGACGTTCGCCATTGTAAATGTTTTACCCGATCCGGTGACACCAAGAAGGGTTTCGCATTGGTTTCCTTCCTTGAAACCTTTGACCAACTGCTCGATGGCTTGAGGCTGGTCACCGGTGGGTTTGTATTCTGATACTAATTCGAAATGATCCAT
>CASERA010000054.1 GCA_949290175.1 uncultured Ruminococcus sp. | reverse complement strand
AGTTTGGAGACAATTTCTTTTGGGATTGTAACCTGTGATTTCTGACGTAATTCAGCTATCATAATATCATCTCCTTCTTACGGGTTTGAAAGTAAGAAAATCATATTTTCTTACTAACAGTATATCCACTTTGTGCGGATCATGCAAGAGTAAAAATCACATTTTTACTGTTTGATAATATTACGCGGAGGAAGATGCATTGACTTGAAAAAATAAAACTATTACAATCCCGTCTTTGACAGTTTATGATAGTAAAAACCGATACAGCCCTTGAAAATACTGGGATTGTAGAGGTTGTCTTCTGTTTCGCAGAGTATAGTAATTTATTCCCTGCCCTTACTTTTTTCTGAATAGTTTTCATCTGACTCTTGATTATGAATTGATAATCTGTCCGAAAACCGCAGACGTCATGGAGATCATCTGTGATTTTTTCACGTTTGTACAAAGGAATAAATCCCTGTTCCTAAATTCCTGCGAAGTTCATTCCCTTAAGCGTATCTAAAATCTCTTCACAAGTGTATCTGGAATTCAGCTTTCTCCCCAGCAGTCGATAAGAAAGAAGTGCCAGAAAGCAAATGAGAAAATGGGCTTTAATTCGATTTTCATCCCGCAAGTAAACAGGTCGGGCAGAAAAATCTGTCTTCATAATTCGAAAGCATTCTTCAATCAGCCATCTGCCTTCGCTCACCTTTAAAATTTCACTTACATCATCATCAAGCAGATCTGTACAAACAGCATACAAACCATCATACTCCGCTTCTGATTCGATTTTCTCTTCATCGAGGAAATGATGAATATCGGCAGCCTCACCGTCTTTTGTTGCAGCCTTTGTTCCGATAAACCTCGCAGGATCGTTCGGGTTTTTCCGCTGCTTTTTCGTATTCCCGGAATCTATCATTTTTTGCGCCCGTTCCACCTGTTTTTCACGAATGCATTTCTGGTACAGCGCATATTTGGGTGAATATGTCACAATCAAGCGTTGATGGAGTTTTTTGATGGACTGTGTTACGATAAAGGCTCTCTCACCCATATGATTATAGGAGCGGATGGGGTCGGATGCTAAATTCTCCAATGGTTTCAGAGAAGTCTGTTCATTTGAATTTCCGGGGAAAAGAGAAAACGCAAGCGGCAGACCATCTCCATCCATAAACAACCCCATTTGAATGATCGGATTCGGGCGGTGCTCTTTTAATAAATCATTCAATGTTCCAAGTTTCCGGACAATAACAGAAGTGCTCACACCTTTATCGTTGACATAGCCTTTTGATATATAAAATGATTCAGCATTTTTGGATTTTGGAGTTGTTACTCGCATATAAAATCCTCCTATGCCTTGTTGTACTATACATTACAATAGCATGACCTTTTGACCCTGGCATCAAATTATTAATTGAAATTTAGTTAATAATGGATTTCCTCATAATTCTTGAGCAATCGGGAAAAATTCGCTATAATCGAGAATGAAAAACCTATAGCAGGGAGATAAATGAAATGAAGATAGTATTACAGAATCTTATAAAGAAATTCCCGGGGCGCGGAAGAAAAAGTCAGAACGAGGTAGTCGCTGTGGACAATTTTTCCTGCGAGATCCCTGATGGGGAGCTGATTGGTCTTTTAGGGCCATCCGGCTGCGGGAAGAGTACTACGTTAAATATGATCTGCGGGCTGGAAAAGCCCACTGGAGGCAAGATATTCTTTGGAGATGAAGATGTGACTTCACTTTCACCGGAACTTCGGGGTGTAGGTATGGTATTTCAGAACTATGCGCTCTATCCACATCTGAGTGTTCGGCAGAATATACAGTTTCCGCTGGAGAATCTGAAAGGGAAAGACAGACTTTCAAAAGGAGAGATGCAGAAACGGGTCATGGAGGCTGCCAGGCTGGTACAGATCGAAGAGTTGATGGACCGGAAACCGAAGGAACTCTCCGGTGGTCAGCAACAGCGTGTGGCTATCGCCCGGGCTCTGGTTAAAATGCCGCGTGTGCTGCTTTTGGACGAGCCTCTTTCCAACCTGGATGCACGCCTGCGTTTGCAGACCAGGGATGAGATTCGGAAGATTCAGAAAAAGACCGGCATCACCACAGTATTTGTCACTCATGACCAGGATGAGGCCATGAGTATCTCTGACCGGATAGCTGTCATGAGACAAGGTGTCCTGATGCAGCTTGGAAAGCCTCAGGAAGTATATGATAACCCGTCGAATCTGTTCGTGGCAAAATTCCTTGGTACTCCTCCGATTAATGTGTTCCAGGGATCAGTCCATGAGAATATGCTGTTCATCGGAGGTGATCCGGTTCTGCATATAAGCGGAGTTCCAGACCAGGAGGTATGGGTGGGGATACGCCCGGAAGGGTTTATCCCACAGGCGGACGGTCCTTTTGTCTGCGAACTGGGCAGGATGGAAGTCATGGGCCGGGATATCAGTATTGTGTCCTCACACAGTGCATGTACCGGAGGGACTGTCCGCTCTATCATTAGTGCCGAAAAAATCCTGGACAGCAGTTATTCAGAGGTGCGTTTTGCCCTGAAACCTGGCAAAGTATTCTTATTCCACAGGGAAACGGAAGAGAGAATCTTCTTTGAGGCCCAAAGATGCGGCAATGTCCGGAAAGGAGAACCTTATAATGGACAATAACAGTAAAAAGGCCTGGCTGTACCTGCTTCCCGCACTCCTTTTCCTTGTTTTCTTCATGGTCTATCCATTGATTGACGTATTTATCTACTCCATAGAGGAAGGATACAATTTCGCGTCACAGACTTATTTTGGCGTGGGGTCCTATAATTTTTCCTATGTACTGCATGACCCGTATTTCCTGCAGGCAGTGAAGAACACGTTCATACTGGTGCTGATCACTGTGCCTGTCTCCACGGGGATGGCTCTTCTGATCTCCGTTGGATTAAGTTCCATAAAACCTCTGCGGGAACTGTACCAGACTATATATTTTTTGCCCTATGTGACCAACACTCTGGCAGTCGGTCTTGTATTTATGATTCTGTTTCAGAAGACAGAATATACAGACGGTCTGGTAAATATGGTAATCAACCTGTTCGGCGGCAGTTCGATTGACTTTATCGACGGGCCATATTGGGCGAAGATGTTTGTGCTCTGTTTTTATACCATATGGGTGGTGATGCCGTTTAAGATTCTCGTGCTCACCAGTGCGCTGGCATCGGTGAACCAGGATTATTATAAAGCAGCCAGAGTGGATGGCACGCCGAAACTGCGGGTGTTTACACGGATTACCCTGCCGATGATATCACCTATGATCTTTTATTTGGTAATCACCGGTTTTATCGGAGCGTTCAAGGCATACAGTGACGCAGTAGCTCTGTTTGGCACGGACTTAAATGCGGCGGGAATGAATACGATTGTCGGATATGTTTATGATATGCTCTATGGAGACAGCGGTGGTTATCCGTCTTATGCCTCTGCGGCAGCCATCATCCTGTTTGCCATCGTCCTTACGATTACCTGTATTAACCTTCTGGTGAGCAGGAAAAAGATTCAGTATTGAGAGGTTATAACATGGAACAACAGATAGATTATGATAAAATACAAAAAACTACTGACAGGCGGAATAAGGTACAGAAGATAGTAACCTACGTCTTTCTGAGTATATGGGGACTTATTGTCCTGTTTCCGTTTTACTGGATGGTGCTGACATCAGTAAAGAGCTACGGCTCCTACAGTGCTGAACATGTACCTGCGTTCTTTACTCTGGCACCTACTCTTAAGAATTATAAAGATGCCTTTATCACAGTTCCTCTGGTTGGATACCTTTTGAACACGCTGATATTTGCAGTGACCACCACAGCGATCATGGTAGTGGTCAGCACCCTGGCAGCCTATGCATTTGCCAGATTGAACTTCAGGGGGAAGAACCTGGTATTTACTCTGTTTCTCTCTCTGATGATGATCCCAAGTGAGCTTGTCGTCATCACAAATTTTGTGACGATTACGAACCTGGACATGCGCAACACATTTGTGGGGCTGGTTCTGCCTTCGGTCACCTCGGTCTTTTATATCTATCTCCTGAAAGAAAACTTCGAGCAGGTGCCGGATGAGCTGTATCGTGCCGCCAAGGTGGACGGCACTTCAGATTTGAAATATCTGTGGAAAGTTATGATACCAATCTGCCGACCCACTATCGTGACGATCACGATTCTGAAGATTATCGAGTGCTGGAACTCCTATGTATGGCCCAGGTTGATTACGGATGATTCCGCTTATTATCTGGTATCCAACGGAATCCAGGAAATACGTGAGAATGGTTTTGGACGCGAGAATATTCCGGCGATGATGGCCGCCGTAGTGGTGATATCGGTTCCGCTTATCATTCTGTTTCTCATATTCCGCAAAAAGATTATGGCCGGTGTGTCAAGAGGAGGGATGAAAGGATGAAAAAAACAGGAAGAATATGTGCGGTCATGCTTCTCGCTGCAATGTGTCTGACGGTACTCTCCGGATGCCATGGAAAAAAAGAGCAGACGGCATTTGCCGTTTCGGAAGAGTTCGACACATCCAGAGAGTATGAGATTACCTTCTGGGCAAAGAATGACACGAACAAAAACCAGACAGATATCTATAAACAGGCGATCGCTGATTTTGAAAACCTGTACCCCAACATCACCGTCAATCTCCGCCTCTATACGGATTACGGCAAAATCTACAATGATGTGATCACGAATATTTCCACAGACACAACGCCGAATGTCTGTATCACCTATCCGGATCATATTGCAACATATCTGACAGGCGAGAATGTGGTCGTGCCTCTGGAAGACCTGTTCGACGATGAAAAATACGGTCTTGGAGGAAGTGAACTTCTCTTCGATTCTCCAAAGAAATCGGAGATGGCTCCGCAGTTTCTGGAGGAATGTTCTTTTGGGAACCATTATTATGCCGTTCCGTTTATGCGTTCTATGGAGGCATGCTATATTAACAAGACGTATGTAGAGGCTCTTGGATACACACTTCCTGAAACACTGACATGGGATTTTATCTGGGAGGTTTCCGAGGCGGCCACTCAGAAGAATGCGGATGGAACGTTCGCACTCAATGGACAGGAAGTTATGGTCCCTTTCATCTACAAATCCACGGATAATATGATGATTCAGATGCTGCGCCAGAAAAATGCAGGGTATTCCACAGATACCGGGGAAGTGCAGATTTTTAATGACACCACGGAAGAACTGCTCTATACGATTGCAGAACAAGCCCGGACAGGTGCTTTTTCGACGTTTAAAATCTCAGGTTACCCGGCGAATTTTCTGAATGCCGGGCAGTGTGTCTTTGCCATTGACTCAACAGCCGGAGCTACCTGGATGGGAAGTGACGCTCCGCTCGTAGATATCTCCGAGGAGGCACTGACAGATTTTGAGGTCGAAGTAATGTCGATTCCGCAGTACGACACAGAGAATCCGCAGATGATATCCCAGGGGCCTTCGCTGTGCATATTCAATAAGGACGATCCCCAGGAAGTCCTGGCGTCCTGGCTGTTCACACAGTATCTTCTGTGCAACAAAGTGCAGATAGCCTATTCTGAGACGGAAGGCTATGTGCCGGTAACGCTCACTGCTCAGAATTCTGCTGAATATCAAGACTATCTCTCCCGGGCGGGGGAAGATAACGATACCTACTATGATGTGAAAATCAAAGCATCAGAACTGCTCCTGGAACATGAGGATGATACGTTCGTGACGCCGGTGTTCAATGGTTCCACATCCTTAAGAGATGCTGCCGGCCAGCTTATTGAAGATGTGACGAAGTCGGTCCGCAGAGGCGAGACCATAGATAACGGATATATGGAAAACCTTTACAGCAATGTGACCGCCCTTTATCATCTGAATGAGTATAATTTGCCGTCGGGTGGAAAAGCGGATCTGGGTCCGCTCCCGGGTACTGCTGTTGCGCTTCTTGCCGGACTTGCAGGGATTTGGGTTCTGCTCATACTGTACCTGCTGGTGTCAAATATGAAAAAACGAAGTAAAAAACATTGATTTCATGATATTTTTGGCTATAATAAAGTTGTTGTACGATTACAAGTATAAGGAGAAAAATTATGAAAAAAGTATTATCAATATTACTGGCTCTTTCCATGACTCTCGTTATGGACGGCTGTGCAGGAGGCAGTACCGCGACTGGAACGACCGATGAAAACAAAGTGGCAGAGGATGCCACACAGGGGACAGGTACTTCATCAGATGTCATGAGCTATGAGGAATACATGGCTGCTGACCTGGATTCCGAGGTTGTGATCGAGGCTTATGTACAGGCAAAACAGTCCTGGTGGGAAAATCAGGCTACCGTTTACGCTCAGGATGAGGACGGAGCTTATTTCCTTTACAACATGGCATGTTCCGAAGACGACTATGAGCTGCTTGTTCCGGGAACAAAGATCAAGGTGACAGGTTATAAGTCTGAGTGGTCAGGAGAAGTAGAGATCATGGATGGAACATTTGAGATTGTTAAAGGCGACAAATATATTGCTCCGGCACTTGACGTAACAGAGATGCTCGGCACAGATGAGCTGATCGATTATCAGAATCAGTTCGTAGAGTTCAAAGGTATGACCGTGGAAGCTGCCGGACAGGATGAAAATGGCAATAACGTTGCGTTTTTATATAATTGGGATGGCTCCGGTACAGAAGGCGATGATTTGTACTTCAATGCGTCTTACAACGGAGAGACCTATACATTTACCATCGAGTCTTATCTGTGTGACAGCAACACGGAGGTTTACTCTACAGTGAAGTCTCTGAATATCGGAGATACGATTGATATGGAAGGTTTTCTGTACTGGTATGAGGGAGCAAATCCGCATATCACATCCGTAACTGTGCTGTAGCAGGGTAAATAAAGAAAATCAAAGGATTGTTGGACAAGAACCAACACAAATCTGTGAAAGACCTCGTGTCATATATGCTGTGACATGAGGTCTTGGTCTATAAACAATATCTCATTCGAGAGGGGTTATGCAGGAAGAAGAAGCAAATTTTATATCATTTCTTGCATGCAGAGAATCTGATATGAGAGATTTTCAATACAGAGGAACCTTGTCGACGTGGATGTATGTGATGAATGCACTTCACAGAGCAGATGGAGATGCATAGGAAGAGGTAAGGAACACCCTGAATCCCGTTGTGGAAGAGGATCTGAGGGCAAATAATCAGTTCTGGAGTCAATATGACGGAAAAATATCTGAAGTGTCAAATAAGGTAAATGATGCATATCTTAAAGTAAATGGTCAGGAGGTTGGCGTAAATAGTTATGGCAGGATGGTAGATCTTCTTGTTTATTACCATCAGGAAATATTATAAAATATAAAAAATTAAAAAAATAAAAAAATTGAAAAAAATAAAAAAATTTGAAAAAAGGCTTGCAATTTTGAAAATCCTATGATAATATATAACACGGTCACTGCTGGATGCAGTAAACAAAATCTGGCTCCATGGTCAAGCGGTTAAGACATCGCCCTTTCACGGCGGTAACACGGGTTCGATTCCCGTTGGAGTCATTTAGTCGTAGGACTATATAATAAGGCGCAGTAGCCAAGTGGTAAGGCGTGGGTCTGCAACACCCTGATTCACCGGTTCAAATCCGGTCTGCGCCTCTTGGAAGACACGAATGTAAAATATTCGTGTCTTTTTGTGTATAAAAACATCTCAAAACTAAACGTGAATGTATTCTTCTGACTGCTCTGGAAACGTTCTGGTATGCGTAATTCTAAGGCAGTGTGAAAGTCAAGAGATACTACCTCGGTAATGTGAGGGAGAGCGGCCAATTTGCTTTTTAAAGATACGGCTAAAATATAAAGGATTGTCATATCCTACCATGGCACCGATTTCGCTGATATTATAGTCTGTACTTTCCAGGAGATGTTGAGCCTTTGCGATACGGATGGATGTAATATACTGCATGGGAGTCATTCCTACATATTGTTTAAAATTGCGTATAAACCAGCATGTACTGATATGCCGGGAAGCGGCATAGTTTTCAATGCTGATAGGAGAATAAAAATTTTCATGAAAGAAGTGGACAGCGTACTCCACTTCTTTTTGTATTTTACGGTTAATATGCGGGCCTTGCTGAAGGCGGCGGTGCATGAGCAGGAGAATTTGTCTGAAAAGCAGAGCAACCAGTTCTTCATAATGGGGCTTTGGTATTTGGAATTCCTGGATTATCTGAAGGAAAAGCTGCTGATATTCGGGGGAAGAGCCGGAATGGATGATGTGTGTTGAATTGGAAATACCATTGCTCTCCAAAATATTGGCAACATCGCTTCCGGTAAAATGAATCCAGTATACTTCAGGTTTATCGTCTGCATAATAAGTATAGTTTTGTGCAATTCCCGGACGGTAGAGAAGCATATGTCCGGCAGACACTTCTTCTTTTACATTCTGATAATCCAAATATATCCTGCCGCAAGCAATATAAAGCAGCTGGTAATCCTGTCTGCCATGAGGGCGGTTTGTGTTGAAATAAGGAAGCGTGCGAAGCCGGTAGACTCCGCAGCTTTTTATAATCAAAGGCTGGCTTAAATCTTCGAAATCAGTGTCTATATTATTAAGATATCCAGTGTTTGCGTGCATAGAGAGAGGGTCCTTTCTGAAAAGATTACTTCTGAAAGAATTGTATCATTTAGTATATGTTTTGTCTAATACAGGATATGGTATTCCGAAAAGAAGTACTTTATAATAGCTTTAAAGATTAAAGAGGAGGATTTTACGATGATTGTTCCACGATATTATGAGAACCTGTGTGTGCTGCATGAAAATACAATGCCAAATCGTGCATATTATATTCCGGCATCTGAAAGAATGGATGATTTGGTGGAAAACAGAGTGCATTCAGACCGTTTTCAATTGCTGAATGGAGAATGGAAGTTTCGCTATTATGATAGTATATATGATGTAAAACAGAAGTTTTATGAAAAAGGATACAATACGGAAAGCTATGATTTCATTCCGGTACCGGCGGTATGGCAGAATTATGGATATGACAGGCATCAGTATACAAATACCCGTTACCCATTCCCGATGGATCCTCCATATGTTCCACAGGAGAATCCGTGTGGCACATATATTCATACTTTCTGTTATCATAAAGATGAAAACGCGCCGAGAGTATTTTTGAACTTTGAAGGAGTAGACTCTTGTTTTTATGTATGGATGAACGGACATTATGTGGGGTATAGCCAGGTTTCCCATTCTACCAGTGAGTTTGATGTAAGCGGGTACATAGAAGAAGGCAATAATACACTGGCAGTTTTGGTGTTGAAGTGGTGTGATGGAAGTTATCTCGAAGACCAGGATAAGTTCCGTATGAGCGGTATTTTTAGGGATGTGTATCTTCTGAAACGTCCGGAGCAGGGGATTTTTGATTACTTCCTGACTACAACCCTTGAAAGAAATAAGGCACTTGTCGATATCAAGTTCCATTATTTGGATTCAGTAGTTCCGGTTCATGTATGTATCTATGATGCACAAAATAATCTGATGACAGAAGGGGATACAGCGGAATTTGCAGCACACCCGGACGGATATCAGGCGGGAATTCAGATGGAGCTGTCTAATCCCCATCTTTGGAATGCTGAAGGGCCGTATCTTTATACCATTGTCTATGAGTGTGGCGGGGAAGTTATCACGGACCGAATTGGGGTAAGAGATATTAAGGTAAGAAATCAGATTGTTTATGTCAATGGTACAAAAGTAAAATTCCACGGAACAAACCGGCATGACAGCGATCCGGTTACTGGTTTTGTGATTAGTACAGAACAGATGAAGAAAGATTTGATGCTGATGAAACAGCATAATATGAATGCGATACGGACCAGCCACTATCCGAATGCTCCGCAGTTTTATCAGCTTTGTGATCAGTATGGATTCTTTGTAATCGATGAAGCAGATATTGAAAGTCATGGAACTGCAGATATCTATTCGGAGAATTCTGACTGGGAAAAGCGCAGTCAGCAGTGGAATCGAGTGATTGCAGACAACCCGGCTTTTATAGAAGCCACAGTGGATAGAGTACAGCGTTGTGTACATCGGGATAAGAACCGTCCGTGTGTAGTAATTTGGTCGATGGGAAATGAATGTGCATATGGATGTACATTTGAAGCTGCTTTAGAATGGACGAAAAAGTTTGATGGAAGCCGCCTCACACACTACGAATCTGCACGGTATCGGTCAAATGATAAAACATATGATTATTCTAATTTGGATCTTCATAGCAGAATGTATCCGGCACTTGAGGAGATTCATGATTATTTCAAGGGGAATCCAGATAAACCGTATGTATTGTGTGAATATTGCCATGCAATGGGAAATGGACCTGGCGATTTTGAAGATTACTTCCAATTAATGCAGCAGTATGACGGATTTTGTGGAGGATTTGTCTGGGAATGGTGTGATCATGCTATTTATAAGGGCAAAACAGTAGATGGAAGGGATATGTATTTCTATGGTGGTGATCATCAGGAATATCCGCATGATGGAAACTTCTGTATGGATGGACTGGTTTATCCGAACAGAAAACCACATACAGGTTTGCTGGAATTCAAGAATGTTCATCGCCCGGCCCGGATTTTGAATTTCTGTCAGGAAAGCGGCGAGGCAGTCCTGCATAATTTTATGGATTTTGTCAATCTGAAAGACTATTTGTTTATCCGCTATGAAGTGACATGTGACGGGGAATGCATTCAGGCAGGAACGATTAACACAGAGCAGATGGCGGGTATAGAGCCACATGGAGAAGGAGTAATCAAACTGGATGTTTCTGTCCCGAAAAAAGGAAGATGTTATTTAAAAGTAGAATATCTCTCTGCTCGGGATGATGGACTAATTCCGGAGAAACATTCCTTAGGATTTGATGAAATACCTTTAGAAAATAAGGATTCCAGAAATCAAAAGGCATTGGAATTACAGAAAGAAACGGAAACACTTTCAGAAGAAATTCAGGTAGAAGAGGATGACCGGTGGCTGTACATACAGCACCCTGCGTTTGCGTATACCTATAATAAGCTGACAGGATTATTTGAAAAAATGGTATTTGAGCAAAGACAGATTCTGGAGCGGCCTATGGAGATTAATATTTGGAGAGCGCCTACTGACAATGACAGGAATATTAAGCTGAAATGGCTGGAGGCTCATTATGACAAAATTGTAACACGAGCATATAGCACCGATTATAAATTGGAACAGAACCGAGTATTGATTCATAGTGTGGTATCTGTTTCGGCAATTGCAATTCAGAGGATATTGGATATTGATGTATACTGGACTGTAACAGATACGGGCAAGGTAGAAGTGAACATGCAGGTGAAACGAAATACAGAATTTCCAGAACTGCCCCGGTTTGGAATACGGCTTTTCCTTCCTCAGGAGATGCAGGAGGTTACTTATTATGGAATAGGGCCGACAGAAAGTTACCGGGATAAATGCAGGGCGGGCAGCCATGGCTTATATACAAATGATATACATGAGATGCATGAAGATTATATCCGTCCGCAGGAAAATGGAAGTCATGATGATTGTGATTATATGATTTTAAAAGGCAGAAGAGCTGGATTTATAGCAACTGGAACAGAGACGTTTTCTTTCAATACGTCCATATATACGCAGGAAGAATTGACCGCAAAAGCACATAATTATGAGTTGATTCCGTCTGGTTATACAGTGCTGTGTCTGGATTACAGACAAGACGGAATTGGTTCTAACAGCTGTGGACCGCAACTTGAGAAGAAATATCAATTTTCAGAAGAATCATTTAATTTTAATATTCAAATGATACCATTTACTTTAAATGGGAACTGGTATGCGGATTATTTGAGGACAGAATAATAAAAAGATACCGGAAATCCCAGGATTCAGGTTTTCCGGTATCTTTTTATCTAAAAAATTCGGTTGCTGCCTTTACAAGATATTCGGTATCTTTCACTCCGGCCGTTTCATAAGGGGAGTGCATGGCCAGCTGTGGCAGACCGATATCCACGGTGTTTAGAGCTACCTGCGTATTTGATATATTTCCAAGTGTAGAGCCCCCTGGCATATCGGAGCGATTTGTAAATGTCTGATACGGCACATCTGCAGCATGGCAGATATCTTTAAACATGGCAGCAGAGATTCCATCCGTGCAGTATTTTTGGTTTGCATTATATTTAATGACGATGCCTTCGTTCAAATAAGGACGGTTGACAGGGTCAGTCTTTTCGGCATAATTTGGGTGAACTGCATGAGCGTTATCTGCAGAAATCATGAAGCTTTTTGCCAGGCTAATCAAATAGTCTTCTGAAGTCATCTCAAGTGCGGAGCAGATTCTGGTTAATATGTCATACAGAAAGGTTGAAGCAGCCCCCTGTTTGGTTTGGCTTCCTACTTCTTCGTTGTCAAAGACACAATGAAGTGCAAAATAATCCGTTTTGTTACCATTAAGAAAGCCACGAAGTGAAGCATAGGCACACTGGAGGTCATCCAGCCTTCCAGAAGAAATAAATTCGTTAGAGGCACCCCAGACAGAACCTTTCTGGCGGTTATACAAAAAGAGATCGTGTCCGAGAATTTCAGTTTCTTCTACACAGGCAGCTTTTGCAACCTGATGGAAGAAAGTATCTTTTGCGGAAATATCACCATATAAAGGAAGTAAGTCTTTTTGTGCGTTGTATGAATAGCCGCTGTTTGCATCCCGATTCATATGAATAGCCAGATTTGGAATCATGAGGAGGTCACGGTCAATATTTACCAGTTTTGACTGAAAATTTCCATTTTTCTTTATAATGATTCTTCCGGCAACAGAGAGCGGCCGATCAAACCAAGGAGCACAGAGCATTCCACCATAACGTTCAACATTTAGTTTTGTATATTTATTTTCAACGATAATTTCCGGATTTTCTTTTATTTTAAAGGACGGAGAATCGCTGTGGCTGGCAATGATGCGGAATCCATTCAGCAGATGTTTCGAATCTGGAACAGAAAAAGCAATCAAAGAGGAATCGTTTCTGCAGACAAAATAATTCCCGCCGCAGATAATCTGCCATTTTTCATTTTCATAAAGTTCTATAAATCCATTTTTAATTAATATATTTCTCATTGTCTCCACTGCATGGAAGCAAGTAGGAGATTTTTCAATAAATTCTAATAGTTCTTTTGCTGCATCAAGGTACATATTTCAGCCTCCTGTATCTGTGTTTATTTTTAATTCTACCATGTCTGCTTTATAAAATCATCTTTCTAGAAAAAAATTGTATTTTCTCATTTTCTTTTAATATTTGGGAATTATATTAACAATACAAAATAAATTAACGGAACTGCGATTTTCTTTCTTTTCAGAACAGGTGTTGAAATCTGGAATTCACCTATTTATAATAAGATGATAATTAAGGTGGAGAGTAGAAAGGTTTTACCTATGAAAGTTCATTATAGAATTTTAGAAAATGGAATAGAGATTGTGCGTTGTCTGGGGTTGGACTCTAAAGTTGTAATTCCAAAGATGATTGAAGGAAAAGCAGTTATCAAAGTGGCACCGTATGCTTTCTCTTCCCGCAAAGCCACGGAAGAGTTGGATGTACATGTTTGTGAGGTGGAAGATTCCATTAGCTTTGGTGGAGAAGAAAAGCTGCTGGCAGGTTTGGAAGTGGAAGAAATTATCCTGCCGGATACGGTTGAGGAGATAGGCAGATATATTTTTTACGGATGCAGAAATCTGCGCAGTCTGCAATTTTCCAGTCACCTGAAACAGGTTGGAAGCGGGGCATTTACTGTGTGCAGTGGTCTTAGCAGACTGAAAGTCTATATGAAAGAGGGGAAGCAGTCCTGTGTGAAAGAGATTTTAGGAGAGTTGTGGCAGCGGATGGATGTGATATTTTCATATGAGGACGGAACAGAAGCGCATTTGGTTTTTCCGGAGCATTATGAAGAAGCGGTAGAAAATACACCGGCCAGGCTTCTCTACACACATCATCATGGCTCTGGAAATAATTATCGGCAATGTTTTTACAACAAAGAATTGGATTATCGTAAATATGATGAATTGTTTTCAATGGCTGTTGTAATGGATGATTTAGATGTACTCATTGATTTAAGTTTTGGCAGGCTTGAGTTTCCTTATGAGTTGACGAAGAAAAATGAACTTGAGTATATCAATTATATTCGATGTCATTTAAATGAAATAGTAAAGTATCTGATTCAAGAAAAAAATCTTCACAGACTCCATTTTATTTCAGAAAAAAATATCTGGAGCGAGGAGATAATTGAAGAAGCAGTGGATTTCTCGGCACAAGCAGGAGAAACCGAAATTTTAAGTTTTTTAATGAATGAGCAGCATAAATTATTTCCAAAGAAGAAAAAGAGGTTTGAATTGTAACGTCAGGAGGCAGGCAGATGTCAAATGGAAAAATCAGCGAAGAATATACAGAAGAACAGCTCTATGAACTCGCGGAAAAACTTGGGCAGATTGGTACGGGGATTTTGTGTGCAGCACGTGACGAACTGTATTTGGGAATGCGGTTTCTAGATGTGGCACTCAGCAGCTTTACCTATCAGCCGGATTTTGCGGTCAGCCCGTTTGGTACAGATGGAGCAGTGATTTATTTTCATCCACAGGAGCTGGGCGGTTTGTATCGGGAAAACCGTCTTCTTGTGAATCGCGGGTATTTGCATATGGTATTTCATTGTCTTTTTCGGCATTTTCTGAAACAGGGAATGGATGACAGGTATTGGAATTTGAGCTGTGACATTGCGGCAGAACATATGATTGATGGGATTTACCATAGAAGTGTCAGGTTTTCAAGAAGTCTTCTGCGCAGAGAAACGTACCGGAAAATGGAAGCAGAAGGGAAGGTATTAAACGCAGAGCGTATATATAAAATATTAAAGTTCTGGCAACTGGAAGAGAAAGAGTTAAAAAAGCTGGAGCAGGAGTTCTATACAGATGATCATAAATATTGGGAAAATCAGCGTTCCAACCAGAAACCTAATCCGCAGATGAATCAGAAGTGGAAGGATATCAATGAAGAGATGGAAACGGATTTAGAGACATTTTCAAAGGAAGCCTCTGAGCAGACAGGTGGGTTTTTAGAGCAGCTTCGGGTGGAGAATCATGAGAGATATGATTATAAGGAGTTCCTCAGAAAGTTTTCTGTATTTCGGGAGGAAATGTCAGTGGACCCGGATACATTTGATTATACATTTTACAGTTATGGGCTGCAGCTTTATGGAAATATGCCTTTGATTGAGCCTCAGGAGACAAAGGAAGTAAGGAAGGTTTCAGAGTTTGTAATTGTGATTGATACTTCTATGTCTTGCTCCGGTGACTTAGTGCGGAAATTTTTAGAGGAGACGTATGGAATTTTAAGTGAAAAAGAGAATTTCTTTCAGAAAGTCAATATACATATCATTCAATGCGATGAAAAAGTGCAGTCGGATAAGAAGATTACATGTGAAGAAGAGTTGAAAGAATATATGGAGAATCTGGAACTTTACGGAGAGGGAGGAACAGACTTCAGACCGGCTTTTGAATATATAGCGGAACTGTTGGAAAAGCGGGAATTTGAAAACTTAAAAGGTCTGATTTATTTTACAGACGGATATGGTACCTATCCAAATAAAATGCCTCCGTATCAGACAGCGTTTGTGTTTATGCAGGAGGACTATCGGGATGTGGATGTGCCGGCATGGGCAATAAAACTAATATTGAGTGAAGAGGATATAATGTGAAAAGAATGAAGTGAGGTAAGGCATGGATATAAAAAGAGCAAAGCAGGAAATTAAAGATTCTATTGAAGCATATCTGGCAAAGGACGAATTTGGCGAATATCGCATTCCCTCAATTCGCCAGAGGCCAATCTTTTTGATGGGGCCTCCGGGAATTGGAAAAACACAGATTATGGAACAGATTGCGAAGGAATGTGGAATCGGGCTGGTTGCCTATACGATTACTCATCATACGAGACAGAGTGCAGTAGGGCTTCCGTTTATTAAAGAGAAAACGTATGATGGAGAGAAATTTTCGGTTACGGAATATACCATGAGTGAGATTATTGCTTCCGTATACGATAAGATTGAGAAAACAGGGATTAAAGAAGGAATTTTGTTCATTGACGAAATCAACTGTGTGTCCGAAACTCTGGCGCCAACGATGCTCCAGTTCTTGCAGGGAAAAACTTTCGGAAATCAGAAAGTTCCTCAGGGATGGGTGATTGTTACAGCGGGAAATCCCCCGGAATATAACAAATCCGTGAGAGAATTTGATGTGGTGACCTTGGACAGGCTTAAGAAAATTGATGTGGAAGAAAACTTTGATGTATGGAAGGAATATGCGTATAAACAGGCAGTGCATCCTGCAGTGATATCCTATCTGGAACTGCGCAGAAAGAATTTTTACCGGATTGAAAATACAGTGGACGGAAAAGTATTTGCCACCGCAAGAGGATGGGAAGATTTGTCTCAGTTAATTCAGGTATACGAACTGCTCGGAAAAACAGTAGACAGAGATGTGGTTTATCAGTATATTCAGCATCGAATGATTGCAAAAGATTTTGCAAACTATCTGGTGCTCTATTATAAATATAAACAAGACTATGGAGTAGAGGAACTTTTGCGCGGAGTCTGGACACCGGGAGTGATTGAAAAGGTGAGGTCGGCACCGTTGGATGAGCATTTAAGCATCGTAGGTCTCCTCAACGGAAAGTTGAGCGAGCTTTTCACAGAGTGTTATATGTTGGATGCTTATGTGACAAAACTGTATGAGTATATGGTGTATTATAAAGAAAATCAGGCGTCGGCAGCGGCAGAAGATATCTGGAAAAAGGTGGAATCTGATTTAAAAGCACAACGGAAAAAAGAAGTGCTTACAAAGCAGGAAGAAAAAATTATGCAGCGCGCAGCAGCATTTTTTGAAAAAGCTGCAATTGGGGTGGAAGGCAGAGTGTTGGTGGATAGTAATGCCTATGAAGAAACGAAAGTGTTGTTTGAGAAAGAGGTGGAGGCTTTCGAGAAAAAGACGGAGCATGCTTCGGACACTTTGCAGAATGTATTTGATTTCATGGAGACGGCATTTGGCGAAAGCCAGGAAATGGTATCTTTTATTACTGAACTAAATGCCAACTATTACAGTGTCTGGTTTATTAAAGAAAATGGTTCTGACCAGTATTACCGTTATAATAAAGGACTTCTGTTTGATGATAGACAAAAAATGCTGGTGGGACAGATGGATGAATTAGAAGGGATGCTGAATAAGGGGATAAAATAGAGGGATGCCGCAGAATGATTTGAGCATATCATTCTGCGGCATCTCATTATTATGTTTATAAATTTATAGGATGGATAAGATCCTGTTCTATTTGCTTAATGTAAGTTTCAAGGCTGCTTTTATCAATTAATGCAGGCACAACCCCTTCTCTTGAAATGCAGAATCCTGCGGCATAGGTAGCAATTCTCACAGCTTCTTTTAATGAATATCCATATAGCAGATAGGAAGCAAATGCGCTGATAAATGCATCGCTGGCACCAGTATTATCCACAGAGGGGAAAGTAGATGCAGGAAAATATTCAGCCCATTCTTTCGTCTTCACATAGCATCCACGTTCTCCCAATGTGACAATGACTGTTTCTACGCCACAGTCCAGAAGGAAATCAGCCTGTTCTTCCATAGTGGGGGAAAATCTGGAGCATAATTCAGAAAGCTCATCTTCGTTTGGAATGATAATATCTACGGCTGAAAGAAGTTCTTTAGACAAAGAAATACATGCAGAAGGTTTTAAAATTGTTTTTGCATGATATTCATGTGCGACCCGGCAGGCTTCAAGAACGGTTTCCAGAGGGATTTCTGATTGAATCAGGCAATAGCCGGTATTTTCAAACAAATGCTGTTTTTCTTGTATGTCTTCCGGAGTAAAAATATCATTTGCACCAGCGAGGATAGAAATGATGGAATGTCCACTGGCTTCTACAAAAATATAAGCTTTTCCAGTGTTGGCCTGCTGGCATCGTTTTACTCCAAGTGTTTCTACGCCGTATTCATTTAAGGCTCTGTAAATATTATCAGAATCCAAATCAGAACCTATATTTCCAATTAGCGTTACGCGATGTCCCAGTTTAGCAGCACCAACAGATTGATTAATTCCTTTCCCCCCCGGATAAACAGATGAGGTAGATGTGCTGACAGTTTTTCCGCTATGCGGCAGTTTAGGAACATTGAGATAGGTGTCCATGTTAATACTGCCGACTACTGTGATTTTTGGAGATATCAGGTTAAATGGTATGTTGATGGTTGCCTGATTATCCAGTTGAAATTCCTGTGAAAAAGATGGTATAACGGTCTGTAACTTTTCAGCTTTAGAAATTATTTTTTTACAAAGGTATGAACCAAAATCAGCATTTGATACTGTATAAGTAGAAATTTCGGGATATGTAAGTGTTTGAGTTCTGTCATTTTTTAACGAAATCAGGGAAAGGTCATCCGGAATATTGTAATGAAGAGAATTCATAAGCTGATAGAATTCCAAAGATTTCTGATAATGAGAAGAAATAATCCCGCTGATGTGATGAGTATTTACGTTATAAATCAGAGAATCATTCAATTCATAAAAAATCAGTTTTTCGTCCAATTTCATGTGGTTATCAAACAGACATTTCTTATAGCCGTCTAAAAATGCCGCGGTTCTGCGTCCCTCTGTTAAAAGACAGGCAATATTTCCATGTTTACGGTCAATGAGTTCTTGTGTAATACGATATGCAAATTCTTCATATGGAAGAAAAATAGAAGAATCTCCGCCATCAGGTCCGACAGTTAGAAAGGGAATGTTTTTATCCTGGATATGAGAGGCATAGGCCAGGCTTGTCTTATTAACAGGTTCCCAGATGATTCCGTCAACATTGTTTTTACACAGAGCAGTAATATTTTTTAATTCTTGTTCTGTATCTGAACAGCTGTTACAGACAATGGTAGTGTATCCATTCGCCTGAGCTGTTTGAATGATTCCATCTAATGTGGTATCAAATGAAATAGAAGAGCGAAGCAAAATACCAAGAATCCAAGTTTTTTGAGTGGAAGGTGCTGCAGATGCATAAGGAGTATAATTATATTCTTTTACAATCCTTAAAACTCTTTCGCGTGTCTCATTACTAATACTTTCATCTTTTTGGTTGACTATTTTCGAAACAGTTGAGGCGGAAACTCCTGCAAGTTTAGCAATTTCTTTAATGTTCATAAAATTTCCTCCGTGTATGTTATACATAAATGATAGTGAAATTGGAAAGGGATGTCAATATATTCGGATATGTGAAAAGTGCACAATTTAAAAAGATAAAAATTGTTATATATGATGAATCATTTAAAAAATATTGACGTAAAAAATAAAAAGTGATAAATTCTATACAAGAAAATTATTTCGGAAAACTATTTCCTAGAAAGGCAGATATGAGAGTACTTAATTTTGGTTCATTAAATATTGATTATGTTTACAGTGTAAGTCATTTTGTGAAGAAAGGAGAAACTATTTCATCCGATATGCTGAATGTATTCAGTGGAGGAAAAGGGTTAAATCAATCCATTGCATTGAGTAAAGCGGGGTTGGAAGTTTATCACGCGGGAGCAATTGGAACGGATGGGATGTTCCTTGAAGAAATGCTTAAAGAAGCAGGTGTAGATACACGTTTTGTGAAAAAGGCAGAAATTATCCGAACAGGAAATGCGATTATACAAAATGATAGTCAGGGTGATAACTGCATAATTCTGTACGGCGGTGCAAACCAGGCGATTACAAGAGAAATGGCAGACGAAGTTCT
>CASERA010000053.1 GCA_949290175.1 uncultured Ruminococcus sp. | reverse complement strand
TATTTTCACTTATCGGTTATATCTATTAACATTTCACTTATAGTCTTCCCGTATACCGGATGCCGTTTATAAGGGGCAATCTGACAGAGCGGCTCTAATACAAACTTCCTGTTGTGCATATCTACATGGGGAATACATAATCCATCCTCCTCACAAATCAAGCTGTCGTAAAAAATGATGTCTAAATCCAGAGTTCTCGGTCCCCAGTGTATCACCCTCTCACGCCCTGCTGCCTGCTCAATTTTATGCATTTCTTCCAGCAGTTCCTCCGGATACAAAAGTGTCTGAAGCTCCAGCGCACCATTTAAGAATTCCTCTTGCTCTATCATTCCATAAGGCTCTGTCACAAAGAAATCCGAAACCTTCGTTACCTTGCATTCTCTGATTTCATCCAACGCCTGTACCGCCCGCCGTAAATATTGCTCTTTCTCTCCCATATTCGAGCCTAGTGCCAGATATACCGTATGCCATCCTCTTTCAATTTCTACGGAAACAGTTTCTATCGGCAGTCCGATTGGTGCCCAGGGTTTTTTCACTTCCAGCTGAATCTTCTCAAGCCCCGGCGTATGAAGCAGAAGTTCCTCTGCAAGATTCTCCGCTGTTCGCTCAATTAATTGAAAAGTATGCTCTTTCATATAACGCTCAATAAACTGGCTGACTTCGCCGTAATGAATGGATGTACTTAGATCATCCGTTCTGCCTGCCATTCTTGTATCTGTATACAGGACTGCCGAAACCAGAAACTTTTGTCCCAATGTATTTTCCTCAGGAAATACTCCGTGATTTGCAAATACTTCCAGATTCTTGATTTTAATCTTGTCCATAATTTTCTCTCTATACCTTCCCCTTAAATCTGATGCTCTCTTAAAATCGCCTTTGTCATACGGATTGCTCTTTCATTTGCCCGTACATCATGAACCCGTACAAAAGAACAGCCCTTTTGTACGCCAAATACTGTTGTCACAAGCGTTCCCTCTTCTCTCTGATTTGCCGGAAGATCCAGAGTCAGTCCGATAACTGATTTCCGGGATGTGCCCAGTAGTATCGGATATCCCAGTTCCCTCATAATTTCCAGATTATGAATAACTTCCAAATTCATCTCATAAGTTTTTACAAATCCTACACCTGGATCTAAGATGATTTTATCCTCTGCAATCCCCGCCTGTACTGCCAGTCTGATACATTCTTGCATATCTTTCATAAAATCTGTAAGAAAATTTTGATAATCTACCCTCTCCCGATTGTGCATCAGACAGCAGGCTGCACCATGCTTTGCAATCACAGATGCCATTTTTTCATCATATTTTAACCCCCAGATATCATTTACTAAGTCTGCTCCCGCCTGCAACGCAGCCTCTGCTACTGCACTTTTGTAGGTGTCGACAGATATCGGTATATCAAACTTTTGCTTTAGTTTTTCAATTACCGGAACTACCCTCTCCATTTCTTCCTGATCTGAGATTTGAATATGTCCCGGTCTCGTGGACTCTCCGCCCACATCCAGGATATCCGCTCCGTCAGATATCATCTTCTCGGCATGTAATAAAGCCATATCCAACTGATTGTATCTGCCTCCATCTGAAAAAGAATCCGGTGTCATATTCAGGATTCCCATTACATATGTTTCATTTTTTGTATCAAATTCTCTACTCCCAATAATCATATGTCTATCTCCATATTTTTCTTTTCTATACTCCAATTACATTTTGCCTCCGCCGGACATGCAAAACACATTCTGGATTTTTTATCACTCTCATACAGAAGCCGTTCCAGCTTTTCCATATTTTCCCGGTTCTTCCGATGTCCCCGGATAGCTGTCAGAATCGCCTGTTCTTCTTTTTTTGTAAACTTCAGATGCTCCGGCATCTCTTCTAAAATCTGCTCTGCAATTTCGGCACTGGCTGTCTCATGCGGAATTTTTTCCTCATACTGTCTGTATTTCCCGATATCATGCAGAATTGCAGCCACATAAATGATGTCTTTTGAAAATCCAAGGTTCTCTTCTAGATTTTTGATATAGGCAATTCTCGCTACATCCAGAAAATGATCCATCTGATGTCTGCAAAACTTTCGATTTTGCTCAATTTCTTCCAGCCTTTGATAAGAACTTACATAAAGCGGTTGTTTTAGAATGTATTTGATTCGTTCCATAATATAACTCCTGTCATTACTGCCTTCCTATCATACGGAAGAATCTTTCTTCCAATTCGGGGTTTGTTTCAAATGAGCCTCGTCTGGCTGCGGTAACCGTCTGAGTACCTGGTTTTTTGATACCTCTCATCGTCATGCACATATGCTCAGCTTCCACCAGAACCATTACGCCCTTTGGCTGCAGATATTTCATCAGTGCATCTGCAATCTGTCCTGTCAGCTGTTCCTGGAGCTGAAGCCTTTTGGCAAATACTTCCACCGTCCTTGCCAATTTACTCAAACCTGTTACCTTACCATCCGGAATATAGGCGATATGCACTTTTCCGTAAAATGGAAGCAGATGATGTTCGCAAGTGGAATAAAATGTAATATCCTTTTCTATTACCATCTCACTGCCAACCACATGGAAGCATTTTTTCAAATATACACCTGCATCCTCTTCCATACCGCCATAAATTTCTTCATACATCCGGGCAATTCTATCTGGTGTTTCCAACAGCCCCTCTCGATTCATATCTTCTCCAATTCCTTCCAACAGAAGTTTGACTCCCTGTCTGATTTTTTCCTGATCAATCATATCCTATATCCTCTTTCTCTGCTTTTCTGGTTTCAGATACCAATTCCATCACACTTCCCAAATAAGAAAGTGAACCAAATGCCAGTATCACATCTTTCTCTTTCGCCTCTTTAATCGCGTGTTCCACCGCCTCTTTAATATCGGGCTCTGCCTGCACCTGCGGACAAAATATTCTCACAATATCGGCGAGTTCGTCTGCCCGAAGAGTCCGCCCTGTATCTGGAAGACTGACCGTATATACGGAGGATGCTAAAGGACACAGAATTTCTGCAATCTTCTCATATTCTTTATCCTTAAAGACTCCCATAATAAAAATCAGTTTCTTCCCTGTAAAATACGCTTTTATCGATTCTCTGAGACGAAATGCTGCATCTTCATTATGCGCTCCATCTATGATAAAAACCGGCTCTTCTCTCAAACAGCTAAATCTACCCGGCCATCTGGTTTTTTCAAATCCTGCTCGTATCGCTTTTTCAGAAATCTGATATCCCGCTCGTACAAGAACACTTATAACTTCCAATACAACAGCCGCATTTTCCAACTGATTTCTTCCTGCCAGCGGTGTAAAAACTTCTGTCCAATCTCTGTATGAAAATCTCTGTCCTCGATAGCCCTCTTCCAGAATTTCTATTTGCTCTGCCTGTACTTCATAAAACAAGGCGGCATTTTCCTTGGCCCCTGCCTGCAGAATCTCTCTAACTGCCGGCTTCTGTGTTGCTGATATTACCGCACATCCCGGTTTTATAATTCCTGCTTTTATATGTGTAATTTCTTCCAGTGTGTTTCCAAGAATTCCCATATGATCCCTGCTAATAGACGCAAATACTGCACAGACAGTATTCTTAATCACATTGGTCGCATCCTCTGAACCTCCCAGCCCGGTTTCCAATACGACCAGATCACAGTTCATTTTCTTAAAATATAAAAAAGCTATTGCGGTCTCCACCTCAAAAACAGTCGGGATTGCTTGTCCGGCTGCTTCCATGCGCGCAATAGCTTTCTGAACATTCTCTGTCAAATCTGCAAACATTTCTTCAGATATCCATTTTCCATCTACCTGAATCCGTTCCAGATAGGAAACCACTGTCGGTGAAACATACCGTCCAATTCTGTATCCTGCCTCACTTAAAATTGTTGAAGTGTATGCAAGCACAGATCCCTTTCCATTCGTTCCTGCAATATGTATGAACTTTAAATCATCCTGGGGATCACCAAGTTCACGCAACAGACCTCGAATCGTATCCAAGCCAAGTACACTTCCGTATTTCGACACTTTGTCTAAATATACCCTTGCTTCTTTATAGGTCACGTTCTTCGTTTCCTTTCCATAGTATTTACTTTTGTATAAAATCAATATAAAATTTCACCGTTTTTCATCATATCACTAAATCAGTATACACACAAGTGTTCCTTTGTCTCTGTATTAATGAACACTACAAACTATTCATCTTTTGCAAGTCGGATTCGCTCCAGCATTTCTGCAACTTCCGCTGATGCATGTCGGAATAAATAATTCCTCTCCTGCACCGGTTTATCGAGATGCTTTTCACGAATCAGCTGGTTCACCGCATCAATTTCTTTTCTGAACTCTTCCGCCGACAATCGCCTGGAACCGTGTCCCATAATAATCATCTGCTCCAACAGGTCCGATGTGGCTACGGTCACCTGACACTGACCTGAAAGCTGATTACTTGTCTTCTCAATATAACTGTCGGCAGTCTCCGCTTCCTTCGTAAACACGATATCCAGATTATAATATTTGCTCAAAGTACCCGGATTTCCTTTGACCTTATAACCATCATAAACAACAATTACATGATTTTTCTTATATCCCTGATAATTACACAAAATATCCTGAAGGCTGAGCCGTGCCGCATCAATATTCACAGCTGCCATTTCTTTTAAATCTTCCCATGCAAATATAATATTGTATCCGTCAACCAGCAGATATTCTTCTTTCATCATCCGTCCTTCTTTCCGATCATCCGCCGTCTTCCCCCTGCGGCAGTGTTTCTGCATATCATTTTACCATTTAATCTTATATTTACGCCACTGTTTTTTGCTTTTTTCAAAAAGAAACCATGTCATTTACCGTTACTGTCTATAACCGTTCCAGCTTCTCTCTCACCTTTTTGACCTTTTCGGGACTCTTTCCACTGGAATTGATTCCAATCATCACACCATCTATCTCTGCCACTGCAGGAAAATAAAAATCACATAAGGACTTGTCATCCGCAGTGTTTACCTGAATTTTCTTTTTTCTGCATATAGTTGCAATTGTACGGTTCAATTCATGGTCATTCGTTGCTGCCAGCACAAGATCTGTTCGTTCAAACAAGGGACCGCCACCCTCCTGTTCCAGCTCTTCTTTTTTCACAGCTCTTTCAATATAATCTATTTCCGGATCCATTTTCCTTGCCTGCTCCTGAAGTAATTGTTTTAATTCTTCGCAGAATTCGGGAGAAACCACTGTAATATGAGAAGCAAATTTTAACAGAGTACGTACTCTTCTTGCTGCAATTTTTCCGCCTCCGATTACCAGAATTTTCTTTTGAGAAAGATCTACAAACATCGGAAAATAATATTTTTCCATTCCCTTATCACCTCTGATTTAGACTTTCTAGTCCAGCATATACAGCAGTGCATTGCAAATACATGCTGCAATATTACTGCCTCCTTTTCTGCCTCTTGCAACAATATACGGCGTATCTTGCAGCGATAAAATCAATTCCTTAGATTGTACCACATTGACAAATCCCACAGGAACTCCGATAATTAATTCCGGCTTGATTATACCAGCACTTACCAATTCATACAAACGAACCAGCGCCGTTGGTGCATTTCCCACCGCAAAAATCAGTTTCTTATCTAAATTTGCAGCCTTATCCATACTCGCTGTTGCACGGGTTGTTCCATTTTGTTTTGCTATTTCAGCCACATCCTCATCCGACATAAAACAATATACCTCTCCTCCGTACTGAGCCAGACGCTTTTTATTAATTCCTGATTTTCCCATCTGTGTATCAGTCACAATGCAGGCACCATTTCGAATTGCTTCCAAAGCATTCTCTACTGCATGTTTCGAAAACACCAGGTTTTCTGCATAATCAAAATCCGCACTCGTATGAATACACCGTTTGACAATCGGCTCCGTTCCCGGCACCAGATTCACATCTCCCAGTTCTTCTGTAATAATTTCAAAACTTCTCTTTTCTATCTCCTGAGGCAGCACATTTTCCAGTTCTATCTTCATGTTTCGTACCCTTCCTTTTCTGATTCTATTCTTATTTTATCCGCATTCCAATCCCACATACAACCCGGTCCACCCGTTCTGAACAGGATGCCAGAATCGTACAGATTCTGCCGGTTTTTTCACGATACGCTCTGTCAGACGCCTCTATAGGGACCAATCCATATCCGATTTCATCCGTAACAATTATCAGATTTGGATTTTTGATTTTTATCTTCTCTGTCAGATGCTCTGCTGTTTCCTCCATATTTTCTTCCATCCATCTTCGGATATAGGTATGAAAGTGCACGACTCCTTTGCATGTAAAAATCTCTTCCAACGCACAGACTGCGCCATCACTCCATTCCACTTCCGGATACAGCTTTTTTGCATATGCTGTCTTTCCCTGACATGCGCCTCCAATTACCATTTTCATCCTTTTACCTCCACTGGAATTCCGTATACAACTTCCGTTACCTGTTCCGCCATCTTTGCCATTTGACAGTTAATTTCACCCAACATCTGATGATACACCTTCATTTCTCTTGAAAGGGGAGGCAGTTCGGAAAACACCTCGTTTGTTACAATCACCAGTTCCCTGCACCGCTCCTGCAGCAACCTGACCCCTTGCATAACAGCTTCTGCTGTACGCTCTTTGGCACCATTAGCCTGATAGAGTTCGTTTGCCGTAAGATTGGACATACACTCTAACAGAACACAAATCCCACGCCTGGATGCTTCCGTAGAAAATCTGTCATCAGTTTTTACCAGCATTTCCAAATCCGTAAAGCATTCTATTGTCTCAAATCATTTTCCTGCACGCATCATTCGATGCCTATTAATCTTCTCTTTTGTCTCTTCTCCATAAGGCATCATCGTTGCAATATAATATAATTTTTCTGCTCCCGACATCTTTTTACGACGACAGATTTTATTTTCCGCATATAGAGATTTTCCACTTCCACTCCCACCTGTGACCAGATAAAACATGTTACACTCCTCCTCTATCTGCATATCTGTATTCCAACGCACCTGTTGCGGGAATCTGCGTTACACCTACGATATCCGGGCGGATGAGATTACAGCTTTTCATAGAAAATAAAGGAATAATATAATACTGCTCTCCCACTGCCCACTGTTCCGCTTCATGAAGCAACTGATTTCGTTTTTCCCGATTTGTTTCCACATCCGATGCTTCCACAAGTGCATCATACGTTTCATCTTGGATTCCGCTGCAATTATACGTTCCGTTGGATAATAACATGGAGAGATACGTATATGGATCTGCAAAATCCGCAGTCCAGTTCATCCTGCAAAGCTCAAATCTGCCAGCTCTTCTCTCCGCATAGTTGGTCTGAAGTTCCTGTGCCTGCAGTTCAATATTGATATTTAGATTCTGCTTCAGCTGCTCCTGGATAATCTGTGCCGTATCGGAATCCAGCTCCAATGCGGGATATTTATATGTCAAAGTGGGAAATCCTTCCCCATTCGGGTATCCGGCTTCTGCAAGAAGTTTCTGAGCCTCTTTTACATTTTCTTCAAACGGCGCCTCTGCTCCTTCCACAAAATATTGTCCTGTCTCCTTATCCTTCATATATTTCGCTACAAAATTAACCGTCGGCTCCGTATCCTGCCCCGCCATCTTACATAAATCTTCTCTGTTGATTGCAAGATTAATTGCCTTTCTTACCCGAACATCATCTAATGGTTCCACATCCAGATTCGGGTAAATATAACGGGTGGCAATGGTATCTGTCACCACCAAATCCTGCTCTCCTTCATATAAATCCATTACCATGGATGGCAGAGAAGTCGCCACATCTACTTCACCCGCCTCATATGCACTTAGCATTGACTGCTGATCATCAAAAAAACGGTATGTAATCCGCTCCAGGCTGACGGCTTTAGCGTTCCAATATGTTTCGTTTTTACGAAGTATAAAATACTGTTCAGGAACATATTCCTCCAGATAAAACGGGCCATTGGATACACTGGTTCCTGGATTTTTATCCCATCCGCTTCCTGTCTCATCCGCATAGACTACACAGGACGGTGTATACACAGGAAGACGCAGTAAATCCAAAAAATACACACAAGGCTTGCTCAAATGAAAAATCAGCGTATTCTCATCCGGTGTCTCCACGCCCAGACTGTCAGCCTCTGCTTCTCCTTTATAAATCGCTTCTGCATTTTCAATGGGGAAGAGATAATTGGCATATCCGCTGCCACTTTTGGGATCCAGCGCCCGCACCATTGTATTGACAAAGTCCGCAGAAGTGACGGGCGTGCCATCCGACCAACACGCACCTTCCCGCAGATGAAATGTCCATTCGGTGGCATCCTCATTGACCTCATAAGACTGTGCTGCCCTGTATACAATGTTTCCCTCCTCATCAAATGTCAGAAGTTCATCCAATGCAGAAACCGAATAGGAAAGATAGGTCAGTGCGATTACTCCTGCCGGGTCCAGAGATCCCGTCTCACTGTTGATAGCAACCGTGATTTCTTTCTGTATACTTTTTTCTTGTGCTCCTGCTGTCTGCACTTTTCCGCAGCTACTGACGGACAGCATACAGATACAGCTTGCAGTCAGCAAAGAGAATATTTTCTTTATTCTTCTCATAGTCCTATTCCTTCCTAAATTTGAGAGCGCATCTGATAATCCGAAGGACGTTTTCCGATATGTTCTTCAGAATAGAGAAAACAGCGTACTTCCCGGTTTCCAAAACGGTATGCCTTTGGTTTTTGATTTCGGCAGTGCTCCATCGTATAGCTGCACTGTCCAGCAAAAGGACATCCTTTCTCCCACTCATTCCATCTATGATTTTCCTCTTTTAACAAAATTTTCTTCCGTCTTCTTGCCTTTCTCGGATCCGGCTTCAAGATGGCAGACAAAAGCTGTTTTGTATACGGATGCCATGGGTCTTGATAAATTTCATCTGTCTTTCCCATTTCCACAATCATCCCGAGATACATCACTGAAATCCGGTGACTGATCTGCCTTACAATATCCAAATCATGAGAAATAAACAGATATGACAGTCCTCTTTCCTTTTGAATTTTCTTTAACAATTCCAGAATCTGCGATTGAATAGAAACATCCAGTGCAGAAAGCGGCTCATCACATATAAGAAGCTCCGGCTCCAGCATCAGTGCTCTTGCAATTGCAATACGCTGTCTCTGCCCTCCGGAAAACTCACAGGGCATTTTTCTTCTGTCATCCGGATTCATGCTAATCAATTTCAACATTTCCTCAATCCGTTCTTTCCGCTCGTCGATATTTCCCTTTTTCTGAATCAACAGAGGTTCTTCCAAAATCTCCTCTATGGAGAAATGCGGGTCTAAGGAAGCATATGGATCCTGAAATACCATTTGAATCGCTCCACTGCATTGAAACCGACCTTCTGTTGGATTTAAAATTCCTGTAAGTATTCTTGCAAGTGTAGTTTTCCCACATCCGCTCTCTCCTACAAGACCCAATGTCTCTCCTCTTCGGATTTCAAAAGAAACCCGCTCTACAGCCTCAAAATATCCAACTTTCCCAAATCCTTTCATTTCCCGGAATGTTCTGCTTAAATTATCTGCCTTGAGAATCACTTCTTCTGAAACTTTTTCGCCTGTCGGTTCCATGACTTCTCTGGATTTATTTACCAGCATCTGTGTATAGGGATGCTTTGGCTCATAAAAAATCTGCTCTGCCGTCCCCTCTTCTACAATCTTCCCTTTCTCCATCACAAGCACACGGCTGCAAAAAGAAGCAATCACTCCCATATCATGACTAACAAGTAAAACTGCGGTTGAGGTCTCCTCCACAATTTTGTGAAGAAGATCCAAAATTTGGCTCTGCACCGTCGCATCCAATGCTGTCGTCGGTTCATCGGCAATGATTAACTCCGGCTCACAAGCCAAGGCCATCGCAATCACAATCCTTTGACGCATTCCCCCGGATAATTCAAAAGGATATTGCTTCATCCGCCTGTCGGGATTACGGATTCCTGCCATTTCAAGCAATTCCATTGCCCTGTCTTCTGCTTCTTTTCGACTGCACTTTTTATGAATGCGAATCGTTTCCATAATCTGCTTTCCCACTTTTACAAGAGGATTTAAATATGCAGACGGATCCTGGAACACCATCGCAATCCTTTTCCCCCTCATCTGGCACATCCGTTTTTCATATTCTTTCCATTCTCTTTTTTTCGTCTGTACCGTGCCTGCAGGTGGGGTCACATCTTCTCCATCCCACAAAAGCTTTCTACAGGAGACCCGGGCTTCCTTGGGTAACAGCCCCATCAATGCCAGCATACCGCTGCTTTTTCCAGAACCGGAAGCACCTACAATCCCCACGGATTCTCCTTTCTGAATTTCAAAAGACATCTGACAGACCGTCCTGGTTCCATGATTTTCTTCATAATACACTTCCAAATCCTGTACACTTAACAGACTCATATCAGATACCTTCCTTTCTGCTTTTTACGGACTTTTCCAGACCTGCACCAATCAGATGAAGTGCCAGAATCAAAACACAGAGTACTGCCGTCGGAAACAGCATTTGATAAGGATAAACCTGTATCTGGCTTCTTGCTCCCTGGATCAAAGTCCCGAGACTTGCTGCGGGTGCAGGAATTCCGACTCCCATAAAGCTTAAAAATGCTTCTGTAAAAATTGCCTGGGGAACCAGAAATGTCAAACTCACAATCATCGGTCCCGCTGCATTTGGGAGCAGATGCCGGAAAAAAATCCGGAAATGTCCTGCCCCGGCAAGTTTCGCCGCAATGCAGAATTCCCGGTTTTTCAGCCGCATCACTTCTCCTCGTACAATCCGTGCCATATCTGTCCATCCGGACACACACAAACCAATCAAAATACTCCTTACGTCTGCTCCCAAAACCAGCATGATTAAAATTACATATAGAAGAGATGGAACCGATGAAAGAATATCCGCAATCCTCATCAGTATCATGTCTGATTTCCGACCGGCATATCCTGCGATGCCGCCCCATAAAATCCCGATACTGCCATTTAGCAATGCACTCCCGATACCCACTGTTAAACTAATTCTTGTTCCCTGCCATACCCGGACAAACAAATCTCTTCCAAACTTATCCGTTCCAAACAGATGTGCCAGAGATGTACCCCGGTTACGAATATCTGCATTCATGTCTGTATCAGACCATGGAGAAAACAACGGGACGAAAATGGCGAGAAAAATCAGCAAAATCAACAGAAATACACCTGTTTTCAACATTGGATTTTTTTTGAAATACTTCTGCATCTGTCTCACCTCTTCTTTCCTATTTTTCCAGATATGCTTTTCGCACCCGCGGGTCTATCCATGCACAAAGGATATCCACCGCCAAATTTATCAAAATGACCATCATTCCCATAAAAAATGTCAGTCCCATAATCAATGTATAATCCCGGTTTGAAATAGAATTTACAAACTGTCTGCCCAACCCCGGGATTGTAAAAATACTTTCCACTACAAAACTTCCTGTTAGCAGAAATGCTGACGCCGGTCCCAGATAATTCAGAACCGGAATCCAAATATGTTTCAATATATGTGTATACACAATCTGATACTTTTTCAGCCCTTTTGCTTTTGCCAGGACTACGTATTCTTTTTTCGACTCTTCCTCCAGCAGATTTCTCGTCAGCCTTGCCACTACTGATGTCGGATACAGTGCCAGTGAAAAAACCGGAAGTATATAATGTCTCCACGATGTCAGCCCTGCAACCGGAAGTAATTTGAACCACACACCAAAAATCAGCATCAAAACCAGCGCCGTTACAAAATTCGGAATTCCTGCTCCCAGCATGGTGCCTGTAAAAATTACTCCCTTAACGGATCGGTGAGAGGAAATTCCCTGCCAGATTCCGAATCCCATTCCGGCAATCATCGCCACTACTATCGATAAACTCCCAATCGTAATCGTAGCCGGCAATGACCGTGCAATAATCTCTGTCACGGATTCTCCCGGATTCTGATAAGAATACCCCAGGTCTCCATGCAGCAGATTTCCCAGATAAGCCTTGTATTGAATGAAAACCGGACGGTTCAATCCATACTCTTCCTCCATCATCTCCAACACATCTCCCGATATATTTTGACTCTGGAACGGACTGCCCGGTATTGCCCGGGTCAGAAAAAAAGTCACAGCAGAAAGTACAAAAAGAGACAAAATTCCTATCAGAATCCGTTTTCCGAGATATTTTACCATCTGCCTTCCTCCTTTCGTACAGTGCGAATCTTACCATTTATCTTCTTAATATTTCTACTATTTTCTCTGTCAGACTGTCAATGGATGCCTGTTTAGATACTGCCGTCTGCATATTGTATATCTGTGCCTCCCGTGCCGTCTGCTCTCCAATGCATACTGCCCGTATTTTCCGGAAATCAAATCCTTTCAGCATCTGCACAAATCCCCGCACAGTCGATGCACTGGTAAATGTAACCACGTCAATTTCACCATTTTCCAGCATACTGCTGATTTGCTCTTTTCTTGCTTCATGAAGTTCGTATTCTGTTTCATAAAGAGGAATATCCTCTGTACTCAGTCCGGCTGCCAATAACGGCGGCAGTAATTCTTCCGAGCCTCTGGCTGCACGTACAACCGTAATTGCACTGCCTGGTGCAGCAGACTTTGCAAGCTGTTCGCCCAAATCCCTTGCACAATATACATCCGGAACCAAATCCGCAAAAAGTCCATGCTGCTCCAGCTCCTTTGCTGTTGCAGAGCCAATTGCTGCAATGCGGACATTCCCGAATTTACGGCTAAACAGTGTTCGAATATCTATTCTCAGTTCTTTTAGCTGTTCAAAAAAGACCTGCACTCCGATGGGACTTGTCCAAACCAGCCATTCCTCTTCCGCTCTTGTTCCAAAACGGTTCAACGCATGTTCCAATACCGGATTTGGAGAAATCGGTCTGGTTGCAATCGAAGGCAGCTCTACTACCTGTGCTCCCAGAGCCCGCAGCTCTCCTGACAGCTTAGAGCTGTTCTGTCTTGGTCTTGTAACTAAAATCTGTCTTCCTCCAAGAGGTCTCTTCTCTGCCCAATGGAATGTATCTGCCAGTTTACAGACTTTTCCAATCATAAAAATTGCCGGAGTCCTAACCCCGTCCTCCACCACTTTTTGAGCAATCTCTGATACTGTTGATATGATTCTTCTCTGCTGCGAAGTTGTCCCTCTTTCCAGCACTGCCGCCGGAGTATCTGCATCCATGCCCGCATCCAGCAACCCTTTACAAATCGAGGGCAGAGCCGTAATTCCCATTAAAAATAGAAGTGTTCCATTCAATTTTACCAACGCCTCATATGGAATCTCGATTTCTTTTCCTTTCCTTGCATGCCCGGTAATTACATGAAAAGAAGAAGTATAATCCCGATGGGTAATCGGAATTCCTGCATATGCAGGCACAGCAGATGCAGAGGTCACTCCCGGAACCACTTCAAACGGAATTCCTTCTTCCAACAGCCTTTCCAGTTCTTCTCCACCCCTGCCAAATACGAAAGGATCCCCACCTTTTAAACGGAGCACCCGTTTTCCCTGCTTCGCCTCCCGTACCAGAATCTCGTTGATCTCCGGCTGGGGAACCGGATGATTGCCCGCACGTTTTCCAACATATATCATGTCTTTATTACCCGGAATCCAGCTTAAAATCTCTGCACTGACCAGTGCATCATAGACAATCACATCCGCTTCTTCCAGAAGCCGCCTCGTTTTCACGGTCAAAAGCCCGGCATCCCCGGGACCGGCTCCCGAAAGCCATACTTTTCCTATCCCTGTTTCTTTTTGACCTTTCATATCCAGTCCCTTCCTACTCTCCATACTTCTGTTTCATGCAGACTGCCAGGTTTTCCCCTGCTTTTTCTGCCTCTTCCCAGGTTCCATTCTTTGTTTCTACAAACCATGCACCATCAGATTCCCTGTAATACAAACCATACAGACAGAATTCCCGGGATTTGATTTCCGCAAAAGCCGCAATCGGAGAACTGCATCCGCCATTCAGGGCTTCCACAAACCTTCGTTCTGTCTTTGCTGCAATCTCTGACTCCGGGTGATTCAAACAGGAAGCCAGTGTTTCCCACTCGCCTTTTCTTCCCTGCACCGCCAGAATTCCCTGTCCTGCTGCGGGAATCATCTCCTGCACAGAAAAATACCTTCCTACTGCCTGTTCCATTCCCAGCCTTTTAATCCCTGCTGCAGCAAGAATTGTAGCGTCGTAATCCTGCTCCTTTAGTTTCTGCAGGCGAGTCTGTACATTTCCGCGGATTCCCGTATATATCCGTCCCGGGAATAACTTTTCCAGCTGGATCATACGCCGCCTGCTGGAAGTTCCGATTCGTCCATTCTGTGGAATCTCCTCTCTTCCCGGCTTATAGATCAACACATCACGTGGATCTTCTCTCTTTGTATAAGCCATCAGCGGGAGATCAGCCGGCACTTCCATCGGCATATCCTTTAGGATATGGACAGACAAATCAATCCTGCCATCTAAGAGAGCCTGATCCAGCTCCTTTACAAACAAGCCTTTTCCGCCAACCTTGTCCAGGCTGCGATCTAGAATCTTATCTCCTGTAGTTTTCATCGTAACCAGTTCCACCCGGTAATCAGGATATTCTTTTTGTATCTGTTTCTTTACAATTTCTGCCTGAATAACAGCCAGCCTGCTTTCCCGGCTTCCAATCCGAATTACTTTACTCATAGCATTTTATTTCCTTTCCTAATGACGCTATAAATCATGTCCATATCCAGATTTTCACGAATAATATCCGCAAGTTTGTTATACTGTTCTTCTTTATGGGCATTCCAGTCCGGAAGGCTTATCTGCTTTGAATCATATCCTTTTTGTCCTAAGAGAACGCAGACAAAACCTTTTGCTGCTTCGGGATGCTCAAAAATCCCATGAATATAGCATCCAAAACAGTTGCCCTTTACGGCCCCATCTGTTTTTTGCCCCCCTGCACCAGTCTCTTCTTTCAGACTGACAGCCGGACATACTTTTTTTGTATGCTCCGTCACTCCCATATGAATCTCATACCCTTCCAGCTGCACTTTACTTAGGGGTTTCAAAACACCTTCCATAGAACAAAAATTGCCGGATACACGGGTTCTCGTCTTCTTTCCCGCAAACACAGTCTTTACCGGAAGCAGCCCCATCCCCCGAATAGTTCCTCCCGCCTCTACATGATGGGGATCCTGGATTTCTTCACCCATCATCTGATATCCTCCGCAAATACCAAATACCAGTTTCCCGTCTGCCGCGTGCCGCAGTATCTTCCCTTCTAATCCACTTTGACGCATCCAACGAAGATCTTCCATAGTATTTTTACTGCCGGGAATAATAACTGCATCGGGATTTCCAAATGCACCTGGTGAGGAAACATATCGTACATTTACTTCTTCCATTGACTCCAACGGCATCAAATCCGTAAAATTAGAAATTCTCGGAAGACGAATGACAGCTATATCGACCAGGCCTATTTTTTCTTTCCTCTCAAACCGCTCACTTAAACTGTCTTCATCATCAATATCCAGATAAAAATACGGAACCACACCACAAACGGGAATTTTCGTTCTCTCTTCCAGCATTTCAAGCCCCGGCCTTAGAATTTCTTTATCTCCACGGAATTTATTGATAATCGTTCCTTTAATTCTGGCGCGTTCTTTCTCTTCCAGCAATTCAATTGTACCCACAATTTGTGCAAATACTCCTCCTCTGTCAATATCTCCTGCCAGAAGTACCGGTGCATCCACCAGTTCTGCCATTCCCATATTCACGATATCTTCGCTTTTCAGATTGATTTCCGCAGGGCTGCCTGCCCCCTCAATCACAATAATATCAAACTGTCTGTCTAACTGCTCATAGGCTTTTTGAATAACCGGAATGTATTCCTTTTTATGCCGGTAATATTCCCTTGCCGACATAATTCCCTGCACCTCTCCGTTTAAAATCACCTGAGAACCAGTATCATTCGTGGGTTTTAAAAGAATTGGATTCATCGCCGCCTGCGGTTCAATTCCTGCTGCCTCCGCCTGCATCACCTGTGCCCTTCCCATTTCCAGTCCTTCCTTTGTAATGAAGGAATTCAATGCCATATTCTGCGATTTAAACGGGGCAACACGATATCCATCCTGTTTCAAGACACGACAAAGTCCTCCTGCCAGAATACTCTTTCCTGCATTAGACATCGTCCCCTGTATCATAATGGGTCTTGCCATTGTTAACTTCTCCCTTCCGCAGGGCTTTGCACCTCTCCTTGTGCACCCTGTTCTGCATAAATTTCCTCCAGTGCTAAAAGTAGTTTTTCATTATCCTGCTGCTTTCTGACTGCAATCCGATAATAGCCCTTTCCCAGTCCCGCATAATTGCTGCAGTCCCTGATTAAAAATCCCCGTTCCATCAGAAGCGTAAACAAATCATACGGACTTTTTAAAAGCAGGTAATTCACCTGTGAAGCAAACCAGCAAACTCCGATTTTGCTCAATCTTTCCTCCATCCGTCTTCTCTCTTCCTGGATGAAATCCCTCGTCTTTTTTACCCTGTCTTCTTCCCGAACCGCTGCAATTCCTGCTGCCTGTGCTACACTGGAAATACTCCACGGCTGACGCTTTCTCTCCATCCGCTCCAGAAGTTTCCTGTCTTTTGTTATTCCATATCCCAGCCGGAGTCCCGGCATTGCATGCATTTTCGTAAATGCCCGAAGCAGAAAAAGATTTTCTGATTTTAAGACTTCCTCCAATAAAGTCTGCTCTTCTGGTTTCTTTAAAAAATCCAGAAAACATTCGTCCAGAACCATGCGGATTCCGTTGATTTCACACCTCCTTAAAATCCGGAGCAAAAGCGCTTTATCAATCACATTTCCACTTGGATTGTCCGGTGAACACAGGAAAATCAAATCTACATCTTCTGTCAGAAAAGAAAGATAATCCTCCTTTATGGAAAATCCATCCTTTTCTTTTGCAAAATATTCTTTCCATTCACACCCCACAGCCCCAAGTGCCTGACCATATTCTGCAAAAGAAGGTGCCGTTAGAACTGCCCTATTCGGACGTTCAGCCTGTACAATCAGAAAAATTAACTCCGCTGCTCCATTTCCAAAAATCAAAGTATCTTCCTGTACCCCCAGCTTTTCTGCCAGACTCTTACGAAGAAGTCTGCACCGGCTATCCGGATACTGTCCGATTTCTTTCAGACTTTCTTGCACTGCTGCCTTCACTGCTTCACTGGGACCAAATGGATTCAAATTCACTGAATAATCCATCATGCCCTCATAGGTATAAACATCTCCGCCATGTACATATTCCATCGATTTCTTCCTTTCCCGCGCTTCCTTCTCCTGATTTTTTACATTAACACCGCTATCAAACACATTCCGCCAAATATCAGTAAAGTGAGGATTTCTGTTCCATACATCAACTTTCCTGCCCGGCAGATATCCTCCGCTTCCACCTGCCGGATGGCATCACCAATAAATTCTTTCTTATGTAAAACCCCAAAATAATACGCATCTCCTGCCAGCTGGATATCGAGGGCACCTGCACAAACCGATTCTGTCTGTGCTGCGTTCGGACTGGCATGCTTTTTTCTGTCTCTTCGATAAATCTTCCAGGCATTTTTTCCATCCAT
>CASERA010000052.1 GCA_949290175.1 uncultured Ruminococcus sp. | reverse complement strand
GTCCTACACTGTTCAAAGTCATATCTGATTCCAGTCCCAGCGGATCAAATGCTTCCGAATGGAATGAAGTATAGTCTTTTGCAATCTCTTCAATCCCGATACCGCCGACACGGCTTACCGTATCTGTAAAATACCGGTTGATGAATTCGCTCTTCAGCCCGACTGCTTCAAAAATTTTAGCCCCCTGATAAGACTGAATCGTAGAAATTCCCATCTTGGAAGCAATCTTAATAATTCCATGAATCACTGCATCATTATAAGCATCCACTGCCGCATAATAATCTTTATGAAGCAGTCTTGCGTCGATAAGATGACGAATGGATTCATGCGCCAAATATGGATTGATTGCACATGCTCCATATCCTAACAGAGTTGCAAAGTGATGTACTTCTCTTGGTTCACCACTTTCCAAAATCACTGCCACCGAAGTTCTCTTCTTCGTACGAACCAGATGCTGCTGCAGTCCGGACACTGCCAGTAATGATGGTATCGGAACATGATATTCATCCACTTCCCGGTCAGAAAGGATCAGAATATTTGCTCCTTCACGAATCACTCGGTCTACTTCTACAAACAGATACTCGATGGCTTTCTCCAGACTCGTATTTTTGTAATATGTGATTGGAATCTCAGCAACTTTGAATCCTTCCACTTTCATGGTTTTAATTTTCAGAAGGTCCGTATTTGTCAGAATCGGATTATTTACCCGAAGCATCTTGCAGTTTTCTTCTTTCTTTTCCAAAAGGTTACCATCTGCACCTACATAAGTGAGGGTCGATGTTACAATTTCTTCACGGATTGCATCAATCGGCGGGTTTGTTACCTGTGCAAACAATTGCTTAAAATATCCAAACAACGGCTGATGTTTTCCAGACAAAACAGAAAGAGGCACATCGGCTCCCATGGCAGCTGTTTCTTCCACTCCATTTTTTGCCATCATTAAAATAGAACTGTTAACATCTTCGTAAGAATAGCCAAATGCTTTCTGAAGCCGTGTACATTCTTCTTTTGTATACTTGGTAACATCCTGATTCGGAATTTTCAAATCTTTTAAATGAATTAGATTTCTATCCAGCCATTCTCCATACGGCTCTTCATTTGCATATTTTTCTTTTAGTTCTTCATCACCTATCAGTCTTCCGTTTACTGTATCGACAAGCAGCATTTTTCCCGGGTGAAGACGTTCTTTTACAATAATCTTTGTAGGCTCTATATCCAGCACTCCGACTTCTGAAGAAAGAATCAGGTTATCATCCTCTGTAATGTAATATCTCGATGGCCGAAGTCCGTTGCGGTCCAGCACAGCTCCCATCACATCTCCATCGGAAAATAAAATAGAGGCCGGTCCGTCCCATGGCTCCATCATCGTTGCATAATACTGATAAAAATCTTTTTTATTCTGGGACATGCTTCTGTTGTTCGCCCACGGCTCCGGAATTGCAATCATGACAGCCAATGGCAAATCCATACCACTCATTACCATAAACTCCAGTGCATTATCCAGCATTGCAGAATCAGAACCAGACGTATTGATCGCGGGCAGTACTTTATGAAGTTCACCCTTCAGACAACCGGATTCCATGTTTTCTTCTCTTCCACGCATTTTATCTGCATTTCCACGGATTGTATTAATTTCTCCATTATGAACTATAAAACGATTCGGATGTGCGCGCTGCCAGCTCGGCGCTGTATTCGTACTAAAACGAGAGTGTACCATCGCAATTGCAGACTCATAATCCCTGTCTTGAAGATCGTTAAAAAACAACCGAAGCTGACCTACTAAAAACATGCCTTTATAAACAATCGTACGGCTGGACAGCGATACCACATATGTATCATCACTGCTCTGCTCAAAAATGCGGCGCACTACATACAGGCGACGATCAAAATCCAGCCCCTTTTTTATTTTCTTCGGCCGCTCAATAAATGCCTGCATGATATACGGCATACAGTCCACTGCTTTCTTGCCCAGAATATCCGGATGAATCGGAACTTCTCTCCATCCCAGAAAATTCAGTCCTTCCTTCTTTACAATGACTTCAAAGATATTCTTTGCCTGATTTCTTTTCAGTTCATCCTGAGGCAGAAAAAACATTCCAATACCATAGTCTCTTTCCTCACGCAGGGAAATTCCCAAAGGCTGGCAGACTTTCTTAAAAAAGTTATGGCTGATTTGGAGCAAAATCCCGACACCATCACCAGTCTTCCCTTCGGCATCTTTTCCTGCACGGTGTTCAAGATTCTCTACGATTTTTAGTGCATCCTCTACTGTGGCATGACTTTTTACGCCTTTGATATTTACAACTGCACCAATTCCACAGTTATCATGTTCAAAGCTTGAACGATACAATCCTTCCTGAAGGCTTACGTTTTCTTTCCTCATACTCGCTGTCCTTTCTATGCTTTTTTTAGTGTTACAAAACATTTTTTTCATAATATACTATAATTTTTTTTGGTTGTAAAGTAGAAGATTTTAGCAATTGTCAGATAATATGTTAATTTTGTATTTTATCATTTAATTATCTGTTAATTCTCGCTTATTTTGCCTATTTTTTCCCTTTATTTCTTTAAATACAAGTAAAAAAATGTGTGAAAGACACTTTTTATTCGTGTCTTCCACACATTTTTACATCTGATTTATTTTATATGATTAACCAAACATATCCGGTGTAATTCTGTCCTCATTATCCGGTTTATTATCTCTCATTCCCACAATATCTGCCCCCAGATTCCGAAGCAGAACAAACATGCTGGAACCGATAAATGAAGAAGCTATTACCACAACTGCCATTCTAAGCGGATCCGCCGCCAGCCATGTTCCCAGCAGCGACTCTGACAGCAGGATGCCCGACAGATTGGCTGCAACATGAAAAATAATCGGAAGCTTAATGGTCCCGAATATCTCATAAAAATATGCCAGTAAAATTCCCATCAGTCCTGCATACAAAAACTGCAGTGTATTGCTGTGGGACAGCCCGAAAATAAGAGCGGACCAAAATGCAGCTCCCCAAAACATTCCTTTTTCGCGGAACCGTTTAAACAACAATCCTCTGTACATCAATTCTTCCGCAATCGGTATGATCACTCCAATGCATACAATTTGCACCGGTACCGCTGCAGAATAGAAATTCTCTGCTGTCCTCTGATATCCATTACTTAGCAAAGCAATATCCATCATCGTTACCAGGCAACTCATTCCAATACAGAATGCTGCTCCTAAGACTGCAGCAAAAAAATATTGTTTTATCCCTCCAATTTTTACAATCGGGACACCTGCCATATGTTCTTTCTTCCTGTCTTTCAAAAAGAGAGTCAAGGTCAGTGGTATCGTACACAGTGCTGCAAATGCTAAAATTTCTACAATATATCCGCTCAATACTTCATACATTCTTTGGGCACTGTCCAGGAGGACCTCTCCCATCTGCTCTGCGGTCATACTTCCGCTGATTTTATTATAATCTACCGTTTCACCGATATGAGGAATCAAGACTACCAATTCACCGATAAAACGGGCAACAAAATCAATCACCCAATATAAAAGCAACGGACCGCAGATACGCCAAAACTGCTTTGACTCTGAATTCTTATTCATGAATATTCCTGCCTCGCTTTCTCCAATATCCACGTTTTGATTTCATCCTGTTTTCCTCTTACAGAACCTTGAACCATCTCCGGTTTTCCTCCGCCTCTGCCTTCAAATGCAGCATTCAGCTCTTTTGCAAGCATTCTGACATCGTTCGTTCTGCTTCCAATCACATAACGAAAACCATCTGTATCATTTCCCTGGAATACTGCACACAGTCGTCTGTTCTGTTCCAATACCAGATTCATCAGGAGCCTTGCTCCATCCCCTTCCAGATTTTCTTCAAATAAAACAACATCCTTATATTCCAATGGAATTTCTTTCGCTCTATATCCAAGTATTTCTTTTTGAAGCTCCGCATTTTTTAATTTCCACGAAGCACATTCCTCTTTCAGTTTTTCAACAGCCTCTGCAATTGCATCCTCTTTTGCACAAAGCGCCGCCGAAATTAACTTTGTGTTTGCCGCCTTTCGATTATAATCTGCCAATGCCCGGAAACCGCAAAGCATGGTCACGCGAACACCGCCTTTGTAACGCTGTACATTCGTCAGCTTAATCATTCCGATTTCACCTGTTTTTTTTACATGTGGTGCACAGCAGGCACACACATCATAGCCTGGAATTGTAACAATCCGTACCTGCCCCTCAATTTCAATCTTGCTTCTGTACTCTAACGATTCCAGTGCTGTTTCATCGGGATAAGAAATACACACATCCAGATTTGCTGTGGCCGCTTCGTTTGCCTGATACTCAATCTCCAAAAGCTGTTCCTTCGTGATTTCACCATTAAAATCCATGGTACAGTCTTCACTGCCCAGATGGAATCCTACGTTATTATATCCAAACCTGCGATGAACTAAACCGGAAACGATATGCTCTCCCGTATGCTGCTGCATCTTCATAAACCGCAGTTCCCAGTCAATCCTTCCCTCTACGAACTGCCC
>CASERA010000051.1 GCA_949290175.1 uncultured Ruminococcus sp. | reverse complement strand
TATATCCTCTCTCATCTGACTGGAAAGAACTGCCGGAATCTTTATTGTACAGACCGTACTCTCCAATGATAAATTTATTGTAATATTGTATTGCTCATCCATATAAAATTCAGCAGCTACTTCCTCCATTGCTGTCTCTGATGTACGGATTTTTAAACTATCATGATAAGCTGCACCGGATGAAAATACCTTGTCTGCCGCTTTTTTTAAAAAATTCTGCATTTCCCCTTCCGGGAGTTCATAATACCCCTCTGATAAAAATACTCCTGATTCCGAAACAATCCGATACCGTGAATACTTTTCCCCTTCAATTGTTTCCTTTAAAAGTTTTGCTGCTGAAGAAACTGTATAATAGGCCTGTTCATTACTTTGCAGTCCGCTTAACCTGCCGGACGATGCCGAAGCCGCTGCTAAAACAACAGATCCTGCCAAGGCACAGAGCAGCATTATAAACAAGGCAATGAATATCGATGCACCTGATGTGCTTTTCCATTTTTCCTTCAATATATACCCACACCTTTCTTCTGTCAACAATGAAATCCTATTTTTTCACCTTATTCTATTTCACACATATTTATTTTGTCCAATGCATTTTTTGTATAACCGTTATACATTCGCTATTGATTTAAAATATATTTTAAAACGCAAAAGGACAGAAGGTGCACACTCCGTGTGCATTCTTCTATCCATAATTCTTTTTCACAAGTTCTATAAATTTTGATGCTTCTGCTGAAAGATAATCCATCTTAGCATTGGTAATAATTAACAGATGTGTTTTTATATCACAATTAGCAATCTGTTTTGTTTCAATTCCAAGTTTGCTTAATTCATCTGCCTGCCAGCAGTTTCCAAGTAAAAAGCAGTCTGTCTCTTTTAACATTTTCTTGACAATACTGTAATGATTTACCGTTAAAGTTTTTGGAAAATCCTTGACACATATGCCATCAATTACCATGGTCTTTCGTAAATTAGAAAAAATATCAAATGGCAGATGTACGCAGGTACTTTCCATCATGTCGTTCAAAATTAGTTTTTCTTTCCCATAAGAGACGTTCTTTTTACCAACATGGGCATATAACGCCTCTGATGCCAGCACTTCCAGGTTTAATTTTCTCACTTCCGCACTTTTTTGTACAGAAAAAAATTCCTCATCACTTAAAACTGCAAGCCCAACTTCACTAACACCTGTTACAACATTATTTATCAGTTGTCCTATTGTTACTTCTTCTATATTTAATACAATCTCTTTCGATTTACAACTGTTTTTAAAATCAACAAATAGTTCATCTTTAACAAACAAAGAGGATACCGAAACATCTAATTCGGCGAACAATTCGTCGACATTCATTTTCTTTATCTTCTCTATGATTGACAATTCTGAAAGAATCGACTTTGCATAACGATACAATAATTTTCCTTCTCTTGTTGGAAGCACGCCTTGATTCTGTCTGATTAGAAGCTGTATTCCAAGTTCATTTTCCAAGGATTTCAAAGTCCGACTCAACGTAGGCTGTGAAATGAATAATTGCTCAGCCGCTTTATTAATACTTCCATTTTTTATAACTGCTACAAAACTTTCCAACTGCGAAAACTTAATCATTCAAACTCCGTTCTGCCGCTAACACTGACGGCACAACTTATACATAAACCATAATGTATATTTTTGCTTTTACTTATCAAATTTTATTGAGAATCCTGAAAAAGTGCTTTTCTTCTTTTACACTCTCTTCTGCAATGTATGCATTCACTTCTCATACATGTTACATGATCTTCGTTAATGTAATACCCGTCTTTCCCCTGTCGCTTGGCTACATACATGGCTGAATCCGCACATTGATATAACTCTGCATAAGAATGCATTGTATAATCAATATATGCGCCGCCTACACTAATGGATACTTTTTGCTCCAAATAATACTCTTTCAATTCTCTTCTGCAAGTATCAAGTAGTTCATTCAGTTTATCTTCAAGGGTATCCTCTGACATAATATTGGGCATAAAGACAATAAACTCATCACCGCCTATTCTGGCTTTCATATCATCATCTCTAAACTGACTTCTTAAAATGTCTGCGAACTTTTTCAACAGTTTATCACCCTCTGGATGACCTTTTTGATCATTTACTTTTTTGAAATTATCTAAATCCATCAGGAGCATTACTCCATTCTGCCAACCAGTAGCAAACCAACTATTGATAATTTCTTCTGCTTTTTCACGATTATAAAGTCCTGTCAGTACATCCCTGGCAGCTTTCTTATTTGCCTCATGCAATGCGTCAGATAATTTTTCATGCTCTTCCCGTTCTTCTGATACATCTCTTATAATCGCATAATATGTATTGATGGAAACCATCCTTTGTATAATCACTTGTCTTCCACTCTTGGTAATATATATATCTTCCAATGATTTCTCATTTGAATTGTATATATGGATTTCTTCATATACCTTCGAAAATCTTTCTCGAATCAGCTGCTCACATTCTTCTTTGGTAAGTTCCAGCATCCCCGGGAGATTATCCGAAAAGAAGACCTGATTCAAATCATAATCATATTCATAGGTCGCAAATGAATTTCCCATCATGGACACAATTTTTGAAATACGTTCTGATTTACTCTCATAAGAATCCACCCATTTGTTCAATCCCTCTGCCATTTTACGAAGTTCTGTTTTGGAACTGACAGAAAAACGTACATCAATATCTCCATTTAAAAATTCATACATTCCTGATATGATATCTTCAATATCATGAAGAACAAAATGATCAATTAATTTATAAAGGGAAAATACTGCCACGGCTATCAATAAGATATTCAAAAAACACATTATAATTAACTGCGTCACTGTAGAACTGTAAATGACCGAAAGTTCAGATGTAACACATACAAGATTTCCTGCATACTCCCGTACCGAAATCAACTGTTTATCATGGTTAATTGTAACCTTACCTGAATGCCCAACATAGCTACTGAGAGTTTTAACCAGATTTTCCATATCATCCCCCGAACGGGCAGTCCGGTCCTTCGATACTCCCAGCAGCTCCCCCGTCTCTTTGTCTATTACATAGATTGTGACATAATCTCGAATGGGCATCGACTCAATTACACTGGAAATACTAGATGCCTGCATATACTCCAACAATGTATCCGGGCTCACTTCAATCTGTATCATCCCATTTGTATTTCCAACAGGTTTCACTCCGATATATACTTTTTTCATATCGGTACTGAAATCTACCCCTTCCATCTGTATATAGGAGTCATCTTGATTTTCACTTTCAATCAACGGAAGAAAAGAACGTAATTTCTCACTATCATGAAAATCAATCCCGAGGCTGCCCTCATCGCTGCTTTCGACAAGTATTCCATTCTCATCTACGATATGGATATCATCCACCTCGATTCGGGCAGCCAGCTGTCGCAGGTCATCTGCGGAGGGATTATTATCAAAAGTTTCCATAAGAGTATATGCCAAATTTTTTGCTCTATTAACATAAGCCTGCTCAAATAATGCTTCTGCTTTTTCATCTTTTTCTTCATTCAACTCTAAAATAGAGACGACTTGCTCAACCGTGCTGTCCAGTACAGCGATTTCTGTTATTGCTTTTCTAAAATTGATAAATTTAAAAAATATAATTGCAGACAGAATACTGAATACAAGCATCATAATAAGCGTATATTTTCCAATTAATTTTCGCATTCCTTCTCCCCCCTCCCCAAATTTTTTCACTTTTCACTGCCATGCCCCCTTTTAACTTCTCATATCCGTTTATTTCTTTGTACTTTCAAGCAAAGATTCGTACTTTTCAGAAGATATCGGTTTACTGAAATAATATCCCTGGGCATAGTTACAATTCATACTTTTCATAATCTCTATATGGTTTGGAGTTTCAACACCTTCTACAATAACTTCGACCTCTAATGAACTAACTAATGAGATAATCTTTTTAATCACATTGTTTTTCTGCGTGCTTCCCTCATCGCCCAAAAGCCTGAGGAATTTTCTATCAAGCTTAATTTCATCTACGCTCAATTCATTCAAGTTTCCTAAGGAAGAATAACCGCTGCCAAAATCATCCAGTGACACTTTGAATCCTTTATTATGCAGTTCGTCAATACAACGATTGAATGTATCAATATCTTCAATTGCCAGACCTTCTAAAATCTCCAGGATAATCTGATTCGGACTAATACGGTACTTGGAAATAATGCTGCATATTTTATCCACATAATCTGTCCTGTAAAAAAGCAGCTTTGTCTGGTTAATAGAAACCGGATGAACTTCATAGCCTTTATCCATCCACTCTCTCAATTGTTTGCATACCTTTTCCAACATATATAAATCCAACGCTGCACAAAATCCATTTTTTTCAAACAGTGGAATAAACTGGTCCGGAAATATCATGCTTCCATCCGGTTTTATCCATCTTACCAGGGCTTCTGCACCAATAATCTGATTTTTTACAATGTCATATTTAGGCTGTAAAAATAATTTAAATTCTTCTTGCTCCAATGCACTGTGCATTGCACTTTCAATATCATTTTGTAACTGAATTGATTCCTGAAGTTGATTATCAAAAAACACGTAAGATTTATTGCTCTGTTTTGCCTTTTTCATTGCCCACAGTGCATTACTCAGCATTTTTTTGTAATCCTTTCCATCTGTACATATGCCCACACTCAATTGAATATTATAATTATTTTTGCTTTTTGCAAAACAATCCTTCACCCTGTTTTCAATTCTCTGAAGTCTGGAGATAATTTTGTTTTTATCATTATCTCTTATAAGCAACACAAACTGGTCAGAAGCTTCTCTGCAGCAGTATTCATTTTTTCCAGTTTCCTCAAGAAGAATTGAAGCAATATGACATAGCAAAATATCTCCTCGTTGTTCTCCAAATGTTTCATTAATCAACTGAAATTTTTTAACATTTAAGATTATAATTGAAAAGTTGGATTTTCCACTTGTTTCTTTTTCACAAATTTCCTTAAATTTATGGAGATTGTATAGACCAGTCAGCTCATCATAATATGCAATCTTCTCCAGAATTCTATTACTCTTTCTAAAAGTATAAAAACTATAAAACAGGAAACTGCTTCCCATAATAATAATCGCAGCATAAACAAATGTAGAGTAGTTCAACTTCTTAATTAGAGTCGTTTCAGTAGAGTAAAATGGCATAATACTGCATAAATACCAGTTATGGTATTCTATTGGGGAAAAATAAATACTATATTTCTTACCGTTCTTTTCAAACATACCATAATAGTTTTCTCCATTTTCCAATGCACTTTTAACTTTATTTTCATCGGGGAGACTGATATCCATCGTGAAAATTGATTCTGCTGCTTCTTCATTAAAACTTCCATTCTTTGTACGAATTAGAAACGTTCCATCATCTGCTATCAGATGTACATAAGTTTCTTCGCCTGTATCCGCTTCCATAATCTCCTGAAAATCAGTAATGTCATCATATGCGGCCAATACTCCAAGAATTTTGTCATCTTTTTTAATCGGGACAGATATTACAATCACTCTTTTTTTCAAGTCTTCATCGTAATAGATTTCGGAGACTGCATTTTCCCCTTTACAGCTTTTCCTTAATGATGTTTGAAGTTCAGGAGCCAAATCATCAAACATTTCTTTTGTCACTTCTTTATTCAATGTTGCATGATATACCTCTGCGTTTGAATAAACCAAGGACATCCTAATAAACCTATTATTTCCTGATTCATTCAAGCCCTTCAAAAGTGCTTCACTTGCTGAGGTCTCCCCAAAGCTAATAAAGCTCTTTATCGTATCCAGTGTCTGTATATCCGCAGCGAATTGCTTGGAAATATGTGTTTTATACAAGCATATTTTATTAGATATCTGGTTTTCCGCCGCTTCTGTTTGAGCTTCTTTTAAAAATGAGCCTAATATCCCTCCTCCTATTAGAAATATAACTGCTAAAAATAGAATTAAACAACTAAAAATCTTCAAATTTTTCTTCATTCTATAATCATTCATTTGTACGATTCCTCGCCATCACATATCAAATTCTTAGTACATTAAAATTTCATTACAAAAGAGTATTTTTCTTACTTACTTTGTTTTTA
>CASERA010000050.1 GCA_949290175.1 uncultured Ruminococcus sp. | reverse complement strand
GTAGCCATGACCGGAGACGGTGTAAACGATTTGCTGGCTTTAAGAGAGGCGGACTGCTCCATAGCGGTAGCAGAAGGCAGTGATGCAAGCCGTCAGATTTCCCAGGTTGTGCTTCTGAATTCAGACTTTACTTATCTTCCACAGGTAGTTCTGGAAGGAAGAAAGGTAATTAACAACGTGACGCGGACAGCAGGAGTATTTTTCATTAAAACCATTTATTCGGTATTAGTATCTCTGTTCTGTCTGCTGATGAACATGCCATTTCCATTCATCCCGATACAGATTACTTTGATAGATGCGTTTATTGAGGCATATCCTTCTTTCCTGACTATATTTGAGTCGGATACAAGAAGAATTCATGGAAGCTTTTTGAAAAAAGCACTGGGCAATGCGGCGCCATTTGCTGCGGCTGTTACCATTATGATTGTGATAACCAGCCTTATGGCACCATTTACTGATATCCACCAGAGCCAGACAGTGATGTATGTTCTTCTGATCCTGACATCTATGATGGCGGTAATAAGGAGCTGTATACCATTTACAAAACTTAGAGTATTTATTTGTATCACAATGATACTCGGAGCATTTGGGGCATTGTTAATTCTGCCTTCACTTTTTGAAGTTTCAAGAATTACTTCTCAGATGCTGACATATTTAGTTGCTGCTTTTGCGGGAATGCTGATTTTGATTTATGTATTTTTCAAGTTAAAATCTAAGGACAATAAAAAAGATGGTGAATATGAAATGGAAGAGTGTCGGTAAGATATCTTATTCTGAATTCTTTTTCTTATTCTGTATTGAAAGAGCGGCTGCCAGTTTTTGGCAGCCGTAATTGCAATAATGGCAGGGCGTGACGTGAATTTTATGGTAGGAGGAGAGATAACATGAAAAACTACTCAGAAGATGCGAGCAGACAATACCATATACAGGTGGCGGAAGGAGAGGTAGGTCGTTATGTGATCATGCCAGGAGACCCAAAAAGATGTGTGAAAATCGCACAGTATTTGGACAATCCGGTTCTGATTGCCGATAACAGAGAATATGTAACCTATACCGGAACACTGGATGGAGTAAAGGTCAGTGTAACCTCTACCGGGATCGGTGGACCTTCCGCATCCATCGCAATGGAAGAACTGTATCGGTGTGGTGCCGATACATTTATCCGTATTGGAACTTGTGGTGGTATGCAGACTGAGGTAAGAAGCGGCGATGTTGTGATTGCTACGGGAGCAATCCGTATGGAAGGGACAAGCAGAGAGTATGCACCGATGGAATTTCCGGCAGTAGCAGACCTATCTGTGACAAACGCACTGGTAGCTGCGGCAGAGAAAAAGGGATATCCTTTCCATACGGGTGTAGTACAGTGCAAAGATGCATTCTACGGACAGCACGAACCGGAAACAAAACCGGTAAGCTATGAATTGATGAACAAGTGGGAAGCGTGGAAGAGACTTGGATGTATGGCCTCGGAGATGGAATCGGCGGCACTGTTCATCGTGGCAAGTTATCTGCGCGTGAGAGCGGGTTCATGTTTCCTCGTTATTGCAAATCAGGAAAGAGAGAAGCTCGGACTGGAAAATCCGGTTGTGCATGATACTGATATGGCGATTCAGGTGGCAGTTGAGGCAATCCGTGAACTGATTCGGGAAGACCGGAAAAACGAAGAGGCATCCGGATATTAAGATATGGAGGTGTTCGCAGATGGATAAAAAACTTGTAGAGGAAATGATCGAGCTGGCAATTGAACAGTTTAAGTTTTCTTATACACCGTATTCCGGGTTTAAGGTTGGAGCAGCGCTTCTGACAAAGGACGGAAAATTCTATACGGGGTGCAATATTGAAAATGCAGCCTATACTCCGACAAATTGTGCGGAACGGACCGCTTTCTTTAAGGCGGTCAGCGAAGGAGAAAAGGAGTTTCGGGCAATCTGTGTTGTGGGCGGAAAAGACGGAGTCCCGATAAAATATACCGCCCCTTGCGGCGTATGTCGGCAGGTTATGATGGAATTCTGTAACCCAGATACGTTCCAGATTATTCTTGCGCTCAGCAAAGAACAGTACGAGATATTTACATTAAAGGAACTGTTGCCGTTGGGATTTGGTCCGGATAATCTGGCATAGCTTGGTTGAGAAGGAGAAGATAATTATGACAGCAGATGAATTGAAAAAATTGCCTAAAATAGAGCTTCACTGTCATTTGGACGGTTCGCTCAGTAAAAAATTCATACAAACACGGCTTGGAAGAGTGGTGTCTGAAGAAGAACTCAGTGTAACGCACAACTGCGGCAGTCTGTCAGAATATCTGGAGAAATTCGAACTTCCGGGCGCCTGCTTAAAGGACGAGACTGGACTTGAGGAGGCGGGGTACGATGTACTGGAAAATATGAGCCAGGAAAATATATGCTATGCAGAGATACGTTTCGCCCCGCTTTTGTCCGTAACGGAAGAGATGGGGACAGAACAGGTGATTGCGGCACTGCTTAAGGGACTTGAAAGAGGAAAAAAAGATTTTGGGATAGAATATAACATAATTACCTGTGCAATGCGGCATCACAGCGAAGAACAGAATTATCAGATGATAAAGACAGCGCGGCAGTTTCTGGGAGAGGGCGTGTGCGCCGCGGATTTGGCTGGAGCAGAAGAACAGTATCCAATGACAGAATTTATGGAGTTGTTTCATAGAACGAAGAAGCTTGGAATGCCGTTTACAATACACGCCGGTGAATGTGGAAATACACAGAATATTGTAGATGCAGTGCACGCAGGAGCCAGAAGAATTGGTCATGGTATTGCCATGCATGGAAATCCTGCCATACAGAGACTGGTGCGGGAAGCGTGTGTAGGAATCGAGATGTGCCCGATTAGTAATCTTCAGACGAAGGCGGCTAAAAGTGCGTCAGAATATCCAATCAGGGAATTTTTGGATGCGGGAATTCTGGTTACAATCAATACGGATAACAGGACAGTGAGCAACAGTTCTATGACAAAAGAACTGGAATTCATTCAAAAAATGTACGGAATCAGTGACAGTGAGATTTTGCTGCTGATGAAAAATGCGGTAGAAACGGCTTTTGCAGATGATGACATGAAGAACAGACTGTACTGGAGGATAGCAGGAGTTTAACAGAAAAATAGTATATGGGGTAGGAGTGAAATGAACGAATATAAGAGAATATTTGTGATTGTCCTTGATTCGCTTGGAATCGGAGCTATGCCGGATTCCCCGAAATTTGGGGACAATGGTGTGGATACATTTGGACACATTCTGAAGAAAATGGGAACATTGGATATTCCGAACTTGAAAAAGCTCGGTATGCTGAACCTTCATACAGCAGGAAAGATGGAAGGTGTAGAGAAACCGAACGGACGGTATATGCGCCTTGGAGAGATGAGTAACGGTAAAGATACCATGACCGGGCACTGGGAAATTATGGGAATTAAAACGGATAAACCGTTCAAAATCTTTACGGACACGGGATTCCCGCCAGAACTGATTGCGGAGTTAGAAAAGCAGTGTGGGAAGAAAGTAATCGGGAATAAGAGTGCCAGTGGAACAGAGATTATTGAAGAACTTGGCGAAGAAGAAATTAGCACAGGAGCAATGATTGTCTACACATCGGCAGACTCTGTGCTTCAAATCTGTGGAAACGAAGAGACATTCGACCTTGAGAACCTCTATCGCTGCTGTGAGATTGCAAGAGAAATCACAATGAAGGATGAGTGGAGAGTAGGGCGTGTCATCGCAAGACCATATGTAGGAAAAAAGAAAGGCCAATTTAAACGTACGAGTAACCGGCGTGACTATGCGCTGAAACCTACCGGACGGACAGCATTGAATGCCTTGAAGGATGCAGGATTTGATGTCATCAGCGTGGGAAAAATCAATGATATTTTCTGCGGAGAAGGAATCACGGAGGCACATCACTCTGACAGTTCTGTTCACGGAATGGAGCAGACAATTGAAATTTGTAAAAAAGATTTTCACGGACTTTGCTTTGTCAATCTCGTTGATTTTGACGCGCTGTGGGGACATCGAAGGGATGTGGAAGGATACGCAAGAGAAATCGAAAAGTTTGATAAGAATCTAGGTGTGCTGTTGGAAGAGATGGGGAAGGATGATCTTCTGATTTTGACGGCGGATCACGGAAATGACCCTACCTATACCGGCACGGATCATACAAGAGAGTATGTGCCGTTTGTGGCATATTCTAAGAAGATGGGGAACGGCGGGGCGCTGCAGAACGAAGACACCTTTGCAGTGATTGGGGCATCTGTGGCAGAAAACTTTGGTGTGGATATGCCGGAAGGAACAATCGGCAGATCTATTTTAGAGAAATTGGTTTAAGGTAAGAGGGATGTCCGAAGCTAATAAGAAAGGAAACAGAGCCGTTTATATGATACGGCTACACAGAAAGAGATTCTGAAAGCATTTAACATGACAGCGGCAAATGTCAGGATGCAGGCGGCAGCAATAAATGAAGACCTTATGAAGACCCAACCCCAGGCCATCGAGCAGTCCTGAACGGTTTATTGATATTGTAACGAAGCATAGATATTCTATTGAGATGGTAAAAAAAGCAATAGAACCATTTGTATCAATAGAAGGCTTCCTAAAAATGTTAATGTTTGACTATTTAATAGGAAATTCGGACAGGCATCAGAATAACTGGGCAATTATTATAGTAGACGATAAAATGGAATGGTCCCCATTGTATGATAACAGTTCTTCGTTATGTGCATATATTTCGGAAGAACAGATAGCAGGTTATTTTGGAAAAGATAAAAAAGGCAGATGTTGAGAACAGTCTATTTTGGAGAGGAGGAGTAACATGGCAATTAAAGATGGCAAGGACTATTTATATTTGATTTGGAAATGTGCTTCAAATAGACGACAATATATTGTTGGTCAGCTTACAAAAAATGGACAGTATGAGTTTCAATATTGTGAAGAAATAGAGAAGGCTCTTGAAGTTGGATTTACACCTTTAGTGTCGTTTGAAAGATTAAATGTTGTATATAAATCTGAAAAATTGTTTCCTGTTTTTGCAAGTAGACTTCCAGACAGAAAGAGAAAAGATATTAAAAAAATTTAAAAAAAATACGGTTTGGAAGAATATGATTCGTATCAGTTGCTAAAGAAGAGTGGTGCTAAATTGCCGATTGATAATTTACAATTTATTGATCCGATTTTGAATTATGAAAGTAGTTTTGAAAAATTATTTTATGTGGCTGGAGCAAGGCATTAT
>CASERA010000049.1 GCA_949290175.1 uncultured Ruminococcus sp. | reverse complement strand
CTGCCTGCACGGTTCACAAATCCCTCACAGCCAAACTCATTCACCGGCATCACCGGCGCATAACCAAGAAGACCGCCAAACTCTACCGTTTCTCCTACATCTTTTCCAATAACCGGAATCAGACGCACTGCTGTTGTCTTCTGATTCACCATACCGATTGCCATCTCATCTGCGATGATACCGGAAATCGTACTTGCCGATGTTCTGCCCGGAATTGCAATCATATCCAGACCTACGGAGCATACACATGTCATTGCTTCCAGCTTCTCCAGTGTAAGCGAACCGACATTTACCGCATCTATCATTCCCTGGTCTTCACTCACTGGAATGAATGCGCCGCTCAATCCCCCCACATAAGATGATGCCATAACACCGCCTTTTTTCACTTGATCATTCAAAAGCGCCAATGCTGCTGTTGTTCCCGGTGCACCGACTCTTTCCAGTCCAATTTCTTCCAGAATCTCTGCTACACTGTCTCCCACCGCCGGCGTCGGAGCCAGAGATAAATCAATAATACCAAATGGGATTCCGAGACGTTTTGACGCCTCACCTGCTACCAGCTGTCCTACCCGGGTTACTTTAAACGCCGTTTTTTTAATGGTCTCACATAGCTCTTCAAATCCTTTACCCCGCACTTTTTCCAGGGCTTTTTTTACCACTCCCGGACCGCTGACACCTACATTAATCACTGCATCTGCTTCCGTCACACCTAAGAAAGCACCCGCCATAAAAGGATTATCATCCGGTGCATTACAGAAAATAACTAATTTTGCACATCCAAAGGAATCATTTTCCTTGGTTGCTTCTGCAGTAGCTTTCACAATTTCACCACAAAGGCGCACTGCATCCATATTAATTCCGGTTTTTGTAGAGCCTACATTTACGGAACTGCAAACACGTTCTGTCACAGCTAAAGCCTGCGGAATGGAACGAATCATATTCTCATCACTTTTTGTCATCCCTTTGGATACCAGTGCGGAATACCCGCCGATAAAGTTGACGCCAACCTCCTTAGCAGCCTGGTCCAGTGTCCTGGCAATACTCACAAAATCTTCCGGAGTCTTACATGCTGCTGCGCCAATCAACGCAATCGGAGTAATGGAAATTCTCTTATTTACAATTGGAATTCCAAACTCTTGCTCGATATCCTGTCCGACAGACACCAAATTTTTTGCTGTTTTCGTAATTTTTTCATAAATCTTGCGATTCAACTCTTTTAAATCCGAGTCAATACAATCCATCAGGCTAATTCCCAATGTAATGGTACGAACATCCAGATTTTCCTGCTCAATCATCTTATTGGTCTCTGAAACTTCATACATATTAATCATGATATTTGTCCTCGCCTTCGTGTTTGCTCTTTTATAATCTGTGCATCTTCTCAAAAATCTCTTCTTTCTGGCACTGGATTTTCACACCAATTTCTTCTCCCATGCAGTTCAATTCGTCGCAGATTACTTTGAAGTCTTTCTCAATATTCGTAATATCTACTATCATCATCATATTAAAATAGCCCTGTACAATCGTCTGGGAAATATCCAAAATATTAATCCGGCTTTCCGCAAGATATGTACATACCTTTGCAATAATTCCCACAGTGTCTTTTCCTACTACTGTTACAATACATTTCTTCATGGTGTCTCCTCCTAAAATTAAATTGTAATGATTTCTGAAATGCCATCTCTTTTGGCTACCGCCATATTCAAATCTTCACCCTTGTAATCATTGTCCCCCAATGTTACCTCCAGCTTTACAGTTTCATAGGCAAGACTTTCATAGTTATTTTCCTTACTTAAATGTCCAAGCACAATATTCTGTAAATTATCATGTAGTATATCACAAAGAAGCCTGCCTGACAATTCATTTGACAAATGTCCCCTGTCACCCATAACTCTTCGCTTCAGAGGATAGGGATACGGTCCTACCTCCAGCATGTGCAGATCATGATTTGCCTCCAGCAGTACTGCATCCAGGTTTTGAAGTCTGGATACCGTATATTCATCATAAATCCCCAAATCCGTTGCTACTGCCACAGATTTGCTCCCACATTCCAGCCGATATCCTGTCGGTTCATTTGCATCATGTGAAATTGCAAATGGATTAATTCGAATATCTCCAAGTATAAATTCTTCATCACTATG
>CASERA010000048.1 GCA_949290175.1 uncultured Ruminococcus sp. | reverse complement strand
CTTACAAACAGCCTACCTCTTTCTATCATTTTCTTCTTCCTCCCATTTCTCGTAATGCAGGGAATATAGCACTTCTAAAATTATTTGTCAATATGTAATAAAGTCATTTTAACATATTTCATCGTTATCAGCAGGTTGCACCTCCTGTCAAATGCTTCTGCGCTTTGATATTTTCTTCTTTTCTTTCTAAAAGTCCATCTGCAAGAAGTTGTTCCTGTACATTTGCAAATCCGATTCTTTCTACTGTATCTGCAAAACGTTCCCCCGTAATTCCCTGTTCCCGGAACAAAAGAATTGCTTTCTCTACAACTGCAAGAACCTCTTCTTTCTCTGTAAATACTTTATCCAGATATCTGCCCTGGGCAGTCTTCTTCCCCCAACGTCCGCCGATATAAATGCGAAAACCATCTGTGTAATCTTCCACAGCTTTAAACGGACATTTTCCAATACAGCGTCCGCAATGATTACATGCATTTTCATCAATTACAATTTTACCGTCTGACAGTTTTGCAATATGAATCGGGCAGCTTTCTTCAATCTGACATACTTTACATACACGACACTTTTCCGGATCTACCTGTGGAACGCGTTGTCCAATAATCCCCAAATCATTTAAATCTGGCTTCACACAGTTGTTCGGGCATCCCCCTACTGCAATTTTAAATTTATGCGGCAGCTTCACCTCGCGATATCCATGGTAAAACCGTTCATGAATCTCTTCGGATAGTCCAAACGTATCAATCAATCCATACTGACATGTCGTCCCTTTACAAGATACAACCGGGCGTACTTTAGAACCCGTTCCTCCTGTTTCCACCCCTGCCTGCATCAGATATTCACGCAAAGGTTCAATATTTTTATAAGGAACTCCTTGTATTTCCATTGTTAGACGGGTAGTCATGGTCACCTCTCCGCTTCCGTATATTTCTGCTGCCTCTGCTATCGTTCTGGCTTCATCCGCCGTAATTTTTCCATTTCTTGTAATTACACGTGCATTAAATTTATCCGGTGTTGTCTTATCTTTCAAAAAACCAAGCGCTTTTACCCGGGTTTCTTCCTCTTTTGACACTACCGCCTCCACATTTTGAACTACTACATCATTGAATAATGTAGAGCCTTCCAGAACTACTGTGTTTTTATATCCATAGAAGCGCATTCTATTTTGCAGGAAATAAGCACGTTTTCCTTTTGAACAGACCAAAAGTAGTTTTTCATCTTTTTCCAAACCTTCAATCTCTCCGTTTACAGAAGCTAGATTTACATAGAACGCTCCGTGGATGGATGGCTGCAGTCCTGCATCCACTATTTTATAATCTTTTGCCATTCCTGCTGCATACTCTGCAGGAGTCATACTGACCATGTCCCCATTTATTTTATTGAGAAGCATATACACTGCCTGTACAAATGGATGGATTGCCGTAGAAAATGGAGGTGCATATGCAAAGTCCGCATTCTCATAATCCTCCAGAACCGCTCCCATATTCAGCCCCATCACGGCGATATCAACCATCTTATCAACTGCGCCCGGACCAAATACCTGCATTCCAAGTAATTTATGTGTGGACTTATCAGCAATCAGTTTTGTAATAAAGAACGCTGCACCCGGGTAATAATGCGCTTTGTCATCCGTAGGAGCTACTACCGTAACCACATCATAACCCTCTGCTTTTGCCTGCTCTTCCGTAAGTCCTGTACGTCCGCAGTTCAATCCCGGTAGTTTTACAACACCTGTTCCCAAAACTCCCGGATAAATCTTCTGCGTTCCTGTCAGTACCTGTGCCAGCGTTCTGCCTTCCATATTTGCTGATGAACCCATTGGAGACCACTGCGGCTTTCCTGTGATCCGGTTTGTCACCATTGCACAATCTCCCGCCGCATAGATATCGTTTAGGTTTGTTTTCATAGTATGGTCCACAAGAATTGTTCCTTTAAACATTTCAATTCCCGTATCTTTCAGAAAATCTGTATTTGGACGAATTCCTGCTGCCATAATCAACATTTCACAAGTCAATATTCCTGCTGAGGTCTTGACTCCCGTCACTTTTTCATTTCCTAAGACTTTTTCCGCTTTCGCCCCTGTAATAACCCGGATTCCTTCT
>CASERA010000047.1 GCA_949290175.1 uncultured Ruminococcus sp. | reverse complement strand
CATAAGCAGAATTCCCTCTCCCGTATGGAATGATAAAAACTCTTTCACATACCTCTCAAATCCTTTTCTATTGATAAGCTTAGTCAATGCATCATTTTCTGACTCTTTTCGTGCCATCTGAAGCTCATTTCGCATACGGGTACTAAATTGAATATCCTGCGTTTTATCCACCAGAATCCCATAAAATTCACTTTGAACCTTAAATGCACTAATCTTTATAAACTTATTATTGAAATAGACCATCCCATCTTCATCAACTTCCTCTGCTATGGATGTAATATATTCTTCAAAACTCTGTGGATTGCACTTAATTTCGTCCCAAACACCGTCACTTACTCCCAGCACTGACTGCGTATTTTCCGAAAAAAAGTTTTGATTGATATAATAAAGACATTCGAAAATGGCAACATGAGCATCCAGGGAAGTAATAATCTTACTCATTCTATCTGCCTCATATTTATAGCTGTCTTTCCAGTCATTCAGCATCTTCGTTAATGGTTTAAATTCTGTATTATACTGCGTTTCAAAATTCACATCCAGGTTACCGGATATGATTTCTTTAATATTATCCTGAATATTACAAAAATCATGAAATAGATAGCGTCTTAAATATCTTTTGAGCAGTACCATTATTACTATAAAAAATGCTGATATCGCTATGCTCCAAAAACACATTTGAACCACAATCTTCTTCAATATGGTATCCGCCTGAATGAATCCGACTAATATCATATGATCCAGAGTTTTCGTTTTTATAAACTTATAGGAACCATTCACCTTCATAAGCCTGCCGTTTGTCAGCTTCTTTAACTCAGAAATCAGATCCTTAGGAGTATTCACATTTTCAAAATCCAGGCTCTGCTCATTATTCACTGTTGCCCCAAGAATGACTCCACTGGAACCATCTACAGCAAACACGGCTTTTTCGTAAATGGTTGGAATATTTTCCAGGAACTCAGATACTATAAACTCCGATTGTAAGATGTCGTTCCCCTCTTCCTCCAAGCTTTTATCATACATAATTTCAATTTGCTCCATAAAAGCATCTAATTCACTAAATGCTAATTCACTTTTTGCTCTATAAATGATTCCTGTAAATAAAGTTAATGCCACAATTCCTGCAATTACAAAAACAACCCCGATTTTTTTCAATAATACTTTTTCCATTTTTCATCTTCCTGTCTTTATAAGCACTTTATCTATCCATTCCAATATCACTTTACTTATGCTGATTCTATTATACTGCAAAATATGAGCTTTCCATAAAGAGCCTGTCAAACTCGTTTTCATTGATTGGTTTACTAAAATAATATCCCTGAGCCTGATGGCAGCTCATTTCTCTTAAATACTCTATATCCCTTTCCTGTTCTACCCCTTCTACAACTGTAGCCAGCTTTAGCTGTTTTGTATATTCAATAATACTTCGCATACATAATAAATTTTTCTGTTTTTTATCCGATGATTTCTCCAACAGGAACTGTCTGTCAAATTTAATCTCATCTATATTGAAAGAAGACAGTAAATTCAAAGAAGAATATCCCGTTCCAAAATCATCCAAGGATATCATAAGCCCTATTTTCTGCAGTTCAGAAAAGGTGTCGTTCAACTTATCGATGTTTTCAGTTGCCAGTCCTTCCAGAATCTCCAACGTAATAAGATTCCTGGGTATTGTGTATTTATCAAGTAATGCCTTTAACGTTCCAACATAATCCGCACGATAAAAGAGCAATTTACTCTGATTTACACTGATATTAATTGGCTCTATTCCCCGGTCTATCCAGGAACGAATTTTTTGACATGCTTTTTCAAACATATACAAATCCAGTTGGATACAAAATCCATTCTGCTCAAATAATGGAATAAATTCATCCGGGAAAATATAAGTCCCATCTTCTTTTCTCCATCTGACTAAAGCCTCTGCACCATCAATTACATTTTTCTTCAAATTAAATTTAGGCTGTAAGAAAAATTCAAACTCTCCATTCTTTAGTGCTGCTACCTTGTGGCTTTCAATATATGACTCCAGACTCTTTTTTGTTTCCATTGTTTCGTTATAGAAAACAAAAGAATCTTCCCCATTCCTGATACACTGTTTTTTAGCAAAATCAGAAAGCTCGATATATAAATCAATATCCTCCGCTTTTGGATTCGATACGATATATATTCCAACATTAAAGCAAATCTGATAGTTAATATTCTGGCTCAATACATTCCCTAAAATTTTATCAATCGCCAAATTAATATACTTGTTTATACTCTCTTCATCACATTCATATAAACACAGATAGAACTGGTCGGCATTCTCTCTTGCATATAATGAACCTTCCGGAAGAACAGACTGAAAGGCATTGATTATCACTTGTAAAAGCTGGTCTGCTTTTGTTCTTCCAATAATTTCATTAATAAACCTGAAATCTCTGATATTGAACGAAACAATACCTGCTTTCTTTTTTTGTCCAACACTCAGACCAAACTCTTCTTTTAATTTTTCTACATTCCATGCTTTCGTAAGGTCATCGTAAAACAGTGATTCAATAAAACTTACACTCGTATTTTTTAATGAACAATACAGCGACATTAATGCTATAATCCCTGCTGCAAATACAATAGAAAACAAGGTAATAACAGTATTTAAAATTGTGAATATCGGGCTGACGATATTCTCTCCCTTATCTACATAGAGTAGATACCAATCATTATAATCCAATGGCTGGAAGTAAATATGATATGTTTCACCGTCATATTTGAACTGAGATTCAAACTCCTCACTCTTTTCAATCTTATTCACAACCTGAGCTTTATCCGAAACACTCACAGACGTATTGTCAAAAATATTATGAATCTCTTCTTTCGTCAGATGATTTTCTGACCATTTGATAATGTCTCCATTCCGATTAATCCAATCGATATGAAGATTCTCATCCGACAGCGTTTTACGGTCTAAAATTTCCCTGAAATCTTCAATATCTTTGGTTGCCACTAAAGCCCCTGTAATTGCTTCACTATTCTTATCTTTTACGGGAATCGCATATGTAAGAACAGTGCTTCCCATTTTAGTCCACTGGTATACTTCACTGACTACATTCTCGCCCGCCCACGCCTTTTGAAGCGCTGCCTTCATCTCCTCACTTAATTTCTCATATGGTATGTCTGCCTCAATATCTTCTGAAAATACAACACTGGTAAATTTTCCATCCACACCATAATAAGCAAGCCTCAAAAATGGCGACTCCTGACCGACTACTTCTAATCCATCGGTAAAATTTTCATAATTTACATATATATTATTCTGAATAAACTCCAGCAGAAGCTGAAGTGATTCAAAATCCGAGTTAAACTGCCTTTCCATATTGATTTTATATTCATTTACATATCCCTCGGTCATAATATCATGTGACATCTGATTTGCTTCTCGAACTTTATAGATAGTAAGTCCCAGAAATATTATAATCACTGCCGCAGCAATACAGGTTCCTATGGTTATCAATCTCATTTTTTTCTTAAGTACATTTTCACTAAATTTGTGTTTCATCTTTTCCTCCACATTTCATCACAATGCCAGCCTTAGTATCGTATTATTGGTCAAAAAGCAATATCGGAAACAATTAATTAGAATTTATATACTACATTCTTTGTGATTTTCCTCCCGATTTTCCTTTTTAATCAATAAACGGCTGCTTCTGACAAAAAAACATATCTGAAAAGACTTCGACAAAAAACATACTTTATATGTAAAGCTAAAAAATAATTTTATATTTCTTCATTATAACCCTATACCAGATAAACAAAGAGCATAGATACAACCTGTCATTCACAGGTATGTTCTATGCTTATGAATCTACATCTAAAAAAATGGTATATAAAGAAAGAGACCCTGTCTAAAGTCTCTCTCTTTTTATCACAGGCATATCTATTACTTACTCTATTGCCTCACTTGTTTATCAAAAATACTCATAGCATTAAGATTTATCCAATAAGTGATGATTAATCTAATTATACTATTTTTTTCTTTTTTTTACAACCCCCCAGATGCTTTAATCCTTTCGCTGGAAATAATATTGTTTCTTATTATGTATTAGTAATTTACTAAACAACAGGCAATCAATTTCTCATAAAAACTCTATCAAACTCTTCTTCACAAATCGGTTTGCTGAAATAATACCCCTGCGCCTGCTGACAGTTGACTTCTCTTAAAAATTCTATATCTTCCTCTAATTCTACTCCTTCTACAACCGTAGCAATCTTGAGCTGCTTCGTATATCCAATGATACTTTCTAAACATAACAAATTCTTTTTCTTCTTATCACATGACTTCTCCAACAAAAACTGCCTGTCAAATTTAACTTCATCGATGTTGAAAGAAGATAATACGTTTAATGACGAATATCCTGTACCAAAATCATCAAGTGATATCATTAATCCTATTTTTTGAAGTTCCGAGAAAATTTTATTCAGTTCATCGATGTTCTCACTCGCTAAACCTTCCAGAATTTCCAGAGTGATAAGATTTTGGGGAATTCTGTATTTATCCAACAGTCCCTTTAGTGTTTCTACATAATCAGCACGATAAAAAAGAAGCTTGCTCTGGTTGACACTGATATTAATCGGAGTAATCCCATGATCTATCCAATACCTGATTTTTTGACACGCCTTCTCAAACATATACAAATCTAATTGTATGCTAAAACCATTCTGTTCAAACAGTGGAATAAACTGATCCGGAAAAATACATTTCCCATCCTCTCCAATCCATCTCACCAGTGCTTCTGCACCATCTATTACATTTTTTTCCAAATTGTACTTTGGCTGCAGGAAGAATTTAAATTCTCCATTTTTTAATGCTATTAACTTGTGGCTTTCAATAAATTTTTCAAGATTTTCCTTGCTTTCCATTGTTTCATCATAGAAAATCAAAGAATTTTCTCCATTTCTCATAAATTGATTTTTTGCAAAATCAGAGCACTCTATGTATAAATCAATATCTTCAGCCTTTGGATGAGAAGCAATGTAAATACCTGTATTAAAACAGATCTGATAATTGATGTTCTTACTTGATTGACTTTCCAAAATTTTTTGAATTACAGTATTTATATATGTTTTGATAGTTTGTTCATCAGTTTCATAAAAAGACAGATAAAACTGGTCTGCATTTTTCCTGGCATACAAAGTTTTTTCCGGTAATACTTGACCAAAAGTATCAATAATTTCCTTCAAAAAACGATCTGCTTTTGACCTTCCGATAATTTCATTAATAAATCTGAAGTCACGAATATTAAAGGAAACAATACCCAATGACTTATTTCCATCTATATTCAAAGATAACTCTTCTTTAAATTTTTCAATATTCCATGCCTGGGTAAGACTATCATAAAAGAGAACGTCAATAACACTTCTATTTGCTCGTTTAAATAAATAAAACAGATAAAATATCCCTGCAAAACATATTGTACACACCAATGAAAACAGGGATACTACTGAATTTAGAACCGAAAATACTGGACTGACAATATTGGAACTGTTATCCAAATATATCAAGTACCAACCGTTATAATTCAATGGCTGCAAATGAATTGGATACTCCTGCCCATTATATTCCAGTTGTGATATTATCAATTTTTTCTTCTTCATACTGTCAGCAACCACTTTTTTCTCCGAGGGCTCCATATAATTGCCTTCAAAAATATTGCTCATCTGCTCTTCAATCAGGCTGTTGTCTGACCATGTAAGAAAATCACCATTCTGATTTATCCAGTCAATATCCAGAGTCTCATCAGATAATGTTGCATGCTTCAAAATCTCTTGAAAATCTTCAATATCTTTGGTTGCCACTAAAGCCCCTATCACCTCATCCTCTTTTTTATTAAGAATAGGAATTGCATACGATATTACCCATTTATTGAAATCCTCAGACATATAGACTTCACTGACTACGCTTTCGCCATCCATAGCTTTCGGAATAATCGCCTGTATCGCTTCATTCAATTCTTCATATGATATCTCTGTTTCTACTGCATTTGAATATGAAACACGACTTGCATATCCCTCCTTATCATAAAAACCTATTCTTAAAAACTGAGACCATTGCTTATTCTCTTCCAGACCATACATAAAATTTTTATAATCTACATATCTGCTATTATTAATAAAATTAAGTAACAACTGCAGAGATTCAAAGTCAGAATTAAATTGTCTTTCCATATTTATTTTATATTCATTCATTAAAGCATCTGTCATTACATCATGTGAGGTCTTATCCGCTTCTCTGATTTTATATATGGCAGTACCTAAAAGTAATACTATTACAAAACTACAAATAAGTATTCCTACGGTTAATATTTGTATTTTTTTCTTTAATGCATTTTCACTAAACCTATATTTCATTTTTCCTCCTTGGTCTATTATGGGTCAAAGATATAAAACACAGATGTGCACCGTTTTTTTCTGAACATATATACTTTTTATTCCATTCTGTAACGCAAAAAAGAGACTATATTTAAAGCCTCTCTTTATTTATTATGTATGTTTTTATAAAATTATCTATTCTCTGCATATTGTCAACCTCTTTTTCAAAATAATAATCTAATTAACTGCCAACATCATAATAAAACATTTTTATTTTTGTTTATTAATTATCTACTATATCTCGTAAGTGATGACGGGTTTATTTTACTGGATTGAGCAATGAAATTCAATATTTTTTTTACTCAAAAAACTCAAAAATATAACCAAAGTTAATAGTAGTAATCGTAACTCTTTTTAATAATTTTACCAATTTATTCCATATTCTATTATTTACTTAGTAAAAATCATTCCCCAAGAAGTAGATGGAAAACAGCGGACTTCCAAGTATAAAAGCGGACTTCCAAGATGAAATATCACCTTTGAAGTCCGCTTTTTTCAACTCGTTGTCCCGAAATACCGGGGGCGCTCTTCACCTCTGATGCATAAACAAACTGATATAATGTATATGCCATCAAAAATGCGCCCATAACATCAATTACTGAATGCTGTTTTAGAAACATCGTCGCAAGCACAATCAAACCTGCCAGAATATAAGCACCATTGCAGAGTATCTTAT
>CASERA010000046.1 GCA_949290175.1 uncultured Ruminococcus sp. | reverse complement strand
CCTTCCGCACCGATATAACTTCCAGAACCAAGTTCAAGAGCCGCTCCTGTAGCAGTACCCCCCTGGAATTCTGTTCCATCTACTTTTCCTACATAGTCAATATTTACCGTATCCCCTTCCTGAGCTGCACGGTCTGTAATCTCTTTTTCTTCAGAATCTGCCGCCAGATAATAATCAATCTGCTTCAAAACCTGATCATCTGACACATTCAATTCTTCCACCTGAGGAACTTCCAGCCCTTTGTACTGTTTGATTGTAATATACTGATTAGAAAGCTGGCTGGAACATCCTGCCAGCGTTCCCATCAAAAGCACCCCGGTAATCACTGCAATAATTTTCTTTTTCATTCTTTTTCAACCTTTCGCCTTCTGTTGTCATATTCTGCCTGTCAAAAGACAGCTTTTATCATTATATCACATTCTGCTTTATTGAAAAGCATATTCAGCGGAATTCATAGGAATTTCACTTTTTCTTCTTTTATAACAGCGGAGACAATAGTCTTGAAAACTGTTCTTTAAATCGGATCAATACACTTCTCTGGTCATAAATATTTCTTGTAACCTGTGTACACTGAGTCATATCATTCTCAAATGTACGCTCCAACTTCTGCACAGTCATTTCACTGTAAATAACTGCATTGACTTCAAAATTCAATCCAAAACTCCGAATATCCATATTTGCAGTTCCCACACATGCAACCATTCCATCCACACTCACTGTTTTTGCATGCAGAAATCCGTTATTATAAACATAACATTTTGCACCTGCCGCCACCATTTCTCCAAGATAAGAATAGGTTGCCCAATAAACAAATGGATGATCCGGCTTACATGGAATCATAATACGAACATCTATTCCTGAACGTGCTGCAATTTTCAGTGCATCTAAGATGGAATCATCCGGTATAAAATATGGAGTTTGGATGTACACGTGATCTTTTGCACTATGTATCAGTCTCAAATAATTATCATGAATTGTTTTAATCTGTGAATCCGGTCCACTGGAAATAATTTGAACCGGATCTCTTCCATTCCTCTCATATTTCGGTATCTCGAACAAATAGTCTTCCTGGAAGAGATTCTCCCTCGCCGCATAATTCCAATCCAGAACAAATCGAACTGACAACGAAGTTACGGCTGCTCCTTCAATACAAAGATGGGTATCTCTCCAATAGCCAAATTTCTTAGTGTCCAGTCCCAAATACTCTCTTCCTACATTGAAACCTCCCACAAAACCGACTCTTCCATCTATGACTACGATTTTTCGATGATTTCGGTAGTTTATACGAAGCTGCAGCTGTCCCAACAGAGCCGGGAAAAACTCTGCCGCCTGAATTCCTTCTTTTTCCAGGCGTTCCCAATCCCGGTTCTTCATTGTTCGGCATCCCATACTGTCAAACAAAATACGTACCTCGATTCCTTCCCGTGCCTTTGCAATCAATACCTTCTCAATTTCTCTCCACAGTTCATCATTGCGAATAATATAATATTGCAGATGGATATATCGTTTCGCCTGCCACATCTCTTCTATTAATGCGCGAAACTTTTCCTTTCCGTCTGTATAAATACGGATATCATTATTATCTGTAAGCACAGATTCTCCGGCTTCCAGATTATACAGGATCAAATCTCGATATCTTGCCACCGCCGGATTGGTCAACCGTAGTTTTTTTCTGTAAATAGTCTCCTCTTGACGGCGCACTGCATATTTTATTTCTCCCTCGATTTCCTTTGCTTTGAACATCCTGTTTTTATGGAAATCCTGACCGATGATCAGATACAGGATAAACCCTAAAATTGGTATAAAATAAAGAAGCAGAAGCCATGTCCAAACTGTCTGCGGAGATCTCCTCTGAAAGAAAATAATCACCAGAGAAAGGAGGATATTGATAATAACCAGGTTATCCATAATAAACGTATAAACATTTACGATGCCGCTCCATATTGTTTCTGCCATAATACCTGTCCCCTTTCCTAAATTTTCGGTCTATGTTTTCCATTTCTCTTACTCCTGAAAACACCCTGACCTACTGACATACATAGTATAACCTCTTTGTAAAAGAAAAGTAACCCCGAAATCTCAAATCGCTTGCACTTCCCTAAAAACAATGGTACAATACTACATGCACAATTATGGAATAAATGGGATTTTAGGAGGGTTTTATCGTGAACGTTGGATTAATCATATTGATCGTTGTGCTGGTCATATTAATCGGATTGCTCGTCGGACTTTACTTCTTCGGCAAGCAGGCTGAAAAAAAACAGGCTGCACAAAAGGAACAAATGGATGCCGTTGCACAAACTGTCAACATGCTGATCATTGATAAAAAGAAAATGAAGTTAAAAGAAGCAGGATTTCCTGCAGTCGTTATTGAAAATACGCCAAAATATTTAAGACGTACAAAAGTTCCGGTTGTAAAAGCTAAAGTCGGACCAAAGATTATGACTTTGATGTGTGATGCAAAAATATTTGAACTGGTTCCTATAAAAAAAGAAGTGAAAGCGACTGTCAGTGGAATTTATATCACCGATGTCAAAGGCGTTCGCGGACCTCTGGAAACTCCGCAGAAGAAAAAGAAAAAAGGGTTTTTGGCACGCTTTAAAAAAGAAAAATAAATAAGAGTAAATAAAAATACCGAAGCTTAAAAGAGCTCCGGTATTTTTATTTACTTATTTTTTAACTTAATACGGAAAATTCACGATTATTCTTGGATACGATGTTCATCCGAATCTTGCAGTCAGCAAGCGGCTCATGATTTACATCCAATTCATAATCCACAAGAACCTTGATGGTCTCATCGGAGACATTAATTTCCATATTTTTTGTATTCAATCCTACCAACATCTGCCCGTAAGGAGTCTTATAGTAAGTGAGACTTTTCTTATTTCTTTCGAAAATCATATGTGCATTGGACACACCCGTCTTCATAATCTCCACACTATCTGCGCCGGTAATTTTTATTTTATTTTTTATCGTTCCGCTTACCCCTTCGACTACCTCATCATAGATTATATAATGTTTTCCATTCCTGCAGTAATAATTCGCCGGGGTTACTACTTCTATCGTCTCTTCATTCTGCTGCGGAAGTTCTTCCGCTTCAATATCCATATGAAGACCTGAAATACTGACCAATACGTCCTTTGTCATATGCTCCCACCTAATATTCTTCTATATTTACAATATTTGCTTTGGAAATATCAAACGGCATTACCGTATTTGCAAAATTCACAAATTTCTCCGCAGCATCACTAACATAAAATTCATACCTGCTGACGGGTTCTTCCACGCCGTCATTTTCCATGTCCTTTTCTTTTAGAAGTTTCTTCAAGTCCATTGCCGTCTCGTATGCAGGATTCACAATTTGAATCCTATCACCCATATACTCTCTTATTTTCGAACACAGAAGCGGATAATGAGTACATCCTAAAATCATCGCATCGATATTCGTTTTTTTCAAAGATTCCAGATAATATTCTATAATTTCTTCTGTTACCACATGTTCTTTAAACCCTTCCTCCACTAAAGGTACAAAAAGGGGACATGCCTTCTCTCGTACATGAATCTCAGAATTCATCTGGTGGATAATCTTTGTATACATACCGCTCTGTACTGTTGCATCTGTTCCGACAACTCCAATCTCATGATTCTTCGTTGTCTCGACGGCCGCACGTGCTCCCGGAATAACTACACCCATAATTGGTACATCAAATTCATACCGGACTGTATCCAGAGCCAATGCACTCGCCGTATTGCAGGCGATTACAACGGCCTTGACCTGCTTACTTTTCAAAAAACGGATAATCTGCTCTGAAAACCGGATAATCGTATCCCTGGACTTGCTTCCGTATGGAACGCGTGCTGTATCACCAAAATATATAATATTTTCATTCGGCAGCTGCCGTGTTATTTCTCTCACCACGGTCAAGCCTCCGACCCCGGAATCAAAGACTCCGATTGGTGCTGTTCTCTTGTCACGTTCCATACTCATACTCCCCGTTTCCTAGATTGCAAATGATTTTGCTATATTGTTCTGATACTCAGGAATAGATTTCTTCATGGAAAGTGCCTGATCGATGTCGAAATCTACATATTTTCCACCCTGGTATCCAATTACGCGGTTTGTTTTGCCTTCACATAATAAGTCTACTGCAAGTGCTCCCATTGTAGAAGCATAAACTCTATCTTTACATGTAGGGCTTCCTCCGCGCTGCATGTGTCCCAGAATCGTCGCTCTTGTTTCAATTCCGGTTGCTTCTTCGATTCTCTTCGCCATATTCATGGAATCACCAACACCCTCTGCATTGATGATGATATAGTTCTTCTTGCCTCGTTTTTTATTTTCAAGGATATCATCAATCAGTTCCTGCTCATTGAAATCTTTTTCTTCCGGAAGAAGAATTTTTTCTGCTCCGTTCGCAATACCACACCACAATGCAAGATAACCCGCATCGCGCCCCATAACCTCGATGATACTGCATCTTTCATGAGATGTAGAAGTATCACGCACTTTATCAATTGCTTCCATCGCTGTATTAACTGCTGTATCAAATCCAATTGTATAATCTGTACATGCAATATCCAAATCAATTGTTCCAGGAATTGCAATTGTATTTACTCCCAGATTTGCAAGTTTCTGTGCTCCGGCAAAGGAACCGTCTCCACCGATTACAACCAGACCGTCAATTCCGTATTTCTTACAGATTGCAGCTGCTTTCTGCTGACCTTCTTCTGTACGCATCGTCTGACAGCGTGCAGTCTGAAGAATTGTACCTCCGCGCTGAATGATGTCGGACACATCACGTGCAGAAAGGTCAATGATTTCTTCTTTTAAAAGGCCGTGATACCCTCTTCTGATTCCGCGTACTTTCAATCCTTTTGCAAGTGCTCTTCTTACTACGGCACGAATCGCAGCGTTCATTCCCGGTGCATCTCCACCACTTGTAAGAACCCCGATTGTACGGACTCTATCTTCAATCTCTTCTAAAAACTTTTCTTTATCTTCTTTTCCTGCCATGATGATTCCACCTTTCTTTTAAGACATTTCATAAAAAGTTTGCCTAATTCTTAACACTCGGGTATATTCTACCTTATTTATATGGCCTTTTCAATAGGTTTTTCTACGACTTTTACCCGCTTTTCTCCATAATGATTCATCAATCTGCTCAATACTTCTGCACTGATTCTGATGTTTCTGTTACGGGGAAGTTTCTTAATTGCGCGCTCTTTCTGACAGTAAATCACGACTTCATCATCACCTTCCGAATCTGCAAGATATCCATATACAATCTGCTCATTTTGCAGAAAATCAGCTTTATCTGCGAACTGAAGCCACAACTCTCTCTTCGTCTGTTCAAACGGTATAATCTTTTCGCAAATCAGCTTGCTCGGACGTTCATCTTCCTCCGAAACCCGTCCTTTCACAAAAATCTTTTTGTCCGCTTCCAGATATTCCCTGTTCTTTTCGTAATCTCTTGGAAATACAACAACCTCCACCGTTCCAAACAGGTCTTCCAAAGTGACAAATGCCATCATCTGATTGGTCTTTGTATGCTTGATTGTCCGCTCGGTAATCATACCGCCTACAATCTCTCTTGCACCGTCATGCACCTTTGTACGCCCGGTTTCCTCATCCGGTTGAAAATCCAATGTGGTAGCAGAAATGGACTTTTTCCATTTCTCTTCATATTCCTCTAAAGGATGTCCACTAATATAAATTCCAAGCACTTCTTTTTCAAATGCTAATAAGTTTTCTTTTGAATATTCTCCCACATCCGGCAGCTTAATCTCAAAATCACTCTTTTGCTCCTCCCCCACTAAATCGAATAGTGTCATTTGTCCGGTCATTGCATACTTCTTTTCCTGGTTCACATGATCTACAATCTGTATATAAATACTCATAAACTGCTTTCTCGTTCCTCCGAGACAGTCTAATGCTCCAGATTTGATGAAGTTCTCTATAGCACGCTTGTTCAAAGCATCCTTTACTGACATCCGGCTGAT
>CASERA010000045.1 GCA_949290175.1 uncultured Ruminococcus sp. | reverse complement strand
TGATGAATTAAATTCGCATCATATGTATGCAGAACAAAGCGGCGGTCTTGCTTTAAATTATGGATTTGAGGAATTAGGTATGAATAAGAAACTGCTGAATGTTTTGAAAAGCAAAAATGTTGACATTCGCTTCGCTTCGGATGCCCATAAACCGGAAGATGTAGGTGCAAACATTTTGGAAATGCAAACTATTCTTCAGGCATAAGAAAACTGCAAAAGTTCACATAGCTGAAAAAAATTGCAGGGAAGTCGGACTTACTAAAAAAATCCAAATCCACAGCGGGGACGAAAGATAAATTATGAAGATGTTTTAAAAGAATTTCTATTTGTTCATGATATGCCCATTGATGAAAACGGGTTGACAAACAAATGGAATGGGATTTCGTTTGAAGATTTAAGAATCAGGCGTTAAAGAAAATGATTGCATTTTCAAAAGGAAAAAATTTACCTGAAGGGTATGTACCGGAAACATTTTCATTCTTGTGGTGTGATGATGAAATTGTAGGACAGTTCCGAATACGACATTATTTTTAATTCCTGGATGGTACTGCCGTTGCATCCGGCGTCCTTCAGATTCTGTTCTATCTCCGCTTTTGATCCTAAATTCATATATCCACTTTCACCTCACTGCATCCCCATTTTTATGCGGTCTTTAAACTCTTTTTTGCATTCCGTATCCTGCTCTCACTGTGTACTCTCAGGGCAATCAGCACGAACGCACAGGCATGAAAATGATTCCTCCCAGAATAGAAAGCCATGTTCTTCCTTCGATACAGATGCTCCTGAAAAGAAAATCGGCATGGTATTCAGTTTATCAGTGGGCTGTCAGCCCGCCAACTTAAGATTTGCGTATTTCTTGCTCTATATTATTGCTTGCACAAAATCTATAGCAAAATGCAAAGCTGTTGGCACTAAAATTTCTTTGCTTTTATATGTAATAAAACACATAAGAAGATGAAACAAAAAGGTAAATATCAACTGAGGGAGCAGCTGCAATTACATATTTTTTGATTTTAACTCATAATATTTCAAACATAGCGACTGCTGAAGAAAGAAAATTTGCAACTCCATGAAGCAGCCAACTAGATATAATGGAACCTCCGGATTGTTTTTCATTTATGTAACCCAAAATCCACCCAATAAGACCTGTGAGAAGAACAATAATCATTGCTCTGCCAATCCCTGCTATACCAAAAAACATTACTCCATGTAATAGACCAAAAAGAGTAGCTTGCAGACCATTACCTGCGGCAAAGCCTATTTTAGAAGATAGGCGTTTCCCTATGAATCCACGAAATAGAATTTCTTCAGATAAACTCGTCTGAACAAAAGAATAAATAATTGCAGGAAGAATGGATTTCAACCCTTTCCCTAAAAACTGTGATGTAGCCATGCTAGATACCGATAATAAATGTGGAATAACACAAAATGCCAGGATAAAAAATGCAGCAACAGTTCCAATAAACAGTAATGTATATTTAAACCGGTTAGTAATAGTGGGATATTTTAAACCTATCCAACAATGAAAGGTTGAGATTTTTCTTGCCGTAATAAACCACCAAATAAATGGAATAGCAGAAAAAAGTAGTAACTGTATAGCTGCACTTAATATAAAACTGATATTCTCCATATCCTTTAACCTCTCTTCCCTTAAAATGTGAAAATCAATATTGTAAGCAAAGTAATTGTCCCGACAACAAGAAACGCTAATGAAACACCAGCTCGTTTTTTACGGGAATCAATCTCTGCAAGTTCATCTTCAGAGATGATTATTGGGTAACGATTTCTGCCGATTAAGTAAAGAATCAGGCCACCACTTCCATTGTTGCCACTCAAAGAAAATAGCCCCCATAGTTTCGGATGTTTAAGTCCTCTGCACTTAGCGTCTATTTCAATTATCTTATAGATTTGATAAGCAAGTGTAATTGCTCCCAGTAAAGAAATAAAAATGCTTAAAATAAAATACCATGTTACCATATTCTTTCTCCTGATTATAGTTTTCGAATGATTTGATAAAATAATGCTGCTGTACTTATGATACTTACTACTACTGTTCCAACCATTAAATATTGATTGTCAGCAATTATTCCATTTAAAAGGACAAATAGGAACAACAATATAACGTTTATCCCTACTGCCAGCAGCAACTTCTTGTTACTTTTTACCGTATTTGTACTGTCATCTAGGTGTTTTACCAATTCGGGTTCTCCTTTCAATAATTCATCGAGACTAATATGATAAAGATCACTCAGTCGTATAACACTTACAATGTCAGGATACGATTTTTCATTTTCCCAATTTGAAATAGTCTGACGGGAAACTTGTATTATCTCCGATATTTCCTCCTGTGTATATCCTGCCGTATTGCGTGCGGTTTTCAATTTTTTTCCAATTTTCATATGTACCTCCTTACCTGGTATTCTATACTTCACAATAAAAATGTCTATCAAATTTGTTTGACATAGGCACTTATCCTGTGTCAAAATGCCTTGACATGGACTTATTATAGCAAATATCTGGGAATATTTTTACAATTTGTTTTTTTGGAATAGAGTACAGCTGGCAATCTTTGTAATTTGATTACTTCTTTATCTTTTTATTTAGAGTCTTAGTCAATTAATATTTTAGTGTGCTTTATATTCGATTATAAATATTTATATCTAATACTTATTCATAGTTGATTCCTATTTATTTTGATGCTATAGTTACTTTATAGCAAATCTGTTAATCTGAAGAAATTATTTATACCGCCGACTTGGCAGCCGAATGGAGATTATCATGGAATTACGTGTCCTCAATTACTTTCTCGCTATCGCGCGGGAACAGAGTATTGTACATGCAGCAGAATCCCTGCACCTCTCTCAGCCTACCCTCTCAACACAGATCAAAAATCTGGAGGAAGAGCTAGGCAAACAGCTTCTCATCCGTGGGACAAAAGGATCCCGGTATCAACTACCATATCTCCAGTGGAAACGCTGGACTCGTTTCAGAATATCTGGACAAAGGACTGATTGATTTCGGCATCGTTCTGGGTCCTGTGGACCATACAAAATATAATTCCCTTGACACTCCCTACTCTGACATCTGGGGTGTTCTCATGCGGAAGGATTCTCCGCTGGCAGAAAAAGAGGCCGTCTCGGCAAAAGACCTGCACAGCCAGCCGCTGATCATCTCACAGCAGGAGGCTCAGGGCGGGAGCCTGTTACAGTGGATTGGACTAGAACCTTCAGAACTGAACATTGCGGCCACATACAATCTGATCTTTAATGCCTCTCTGCTCGTGAGTGAGGGATTGGGTTATGCGCTCTGCTTTGACAAGATCGTCAACACCACCGGAGACAATGACCTGTGCTTCCGTCCCCTGACACCGCCACTGGAAATAAAGATGAGCATTATTTGGAAAAAATATCAGGTGTTTTCAAAACCCGCGGAAAAATTTCTGGAAGTTCTGAGGCAGTCGTTTGACAAGAATTAGTAATAAACGTCTGATAGATGCAGGAATATGTTTCTCTGAACCTGTCACTTCAATAGCTGTCTTTTATAAAACCTTTCAATGTGAGAGCATCCTTTCTTATCAAATAAAACTTGTCCAGTGCTGCCCTTCTGACTGAGGTGGGATAACTCCCTTTTCTTTACCGACGAAGCCTTCTTTTAGGGCACACCCAACTTTCTTTTTAGGGCACAATGTAGTATAATCAGAAAAAAATTGAATTTGAATGCGGAGGTATAGCGGTATTATATTATGGAAATAAAAAAAATAGATTATGATTTTTCGGTTTGTAAAGTAACTGATTATTCACAGGTTGACATTGATAGCGAGTATTGTTTTATTGGAAAAACAGACGAAGAAAAGTCGTTGGTCTGCATAACAGATTATGTACCAGATAATGCAGTTGAATGTGATAATGGTTGGAAAGCATTTAGAATACAAGGAACTCTGGATTTTTCACTTATTGGAATACTATCTAAAATATCAACTTTACTGGCAGAGAATAAAATCGGAATTTTTGCCATTTCGACATACAATACAGATTATATATTGACGAAAAAAGAAAATTTTGATAAAGCAATCAATGTGTTATCTAATGCCGGATATCAAGTGATATAGAGCAATAAACCTAATTTGTCCCTTTAATATCCAGCTTGCTTGTTTCATAGAAAACTGTCTCAAGTTCCCAGTTTGACCGTTGAGCATGGACTTTGCACGGGGACATGGTAAAATTATGTTAGCGGCAGATTTTGTTCTATGGAGGAACCAAGAATGCAGAGAAACCGATTGATGGACGGATGAAACAAGGAAAGGAACAGACGAATGAGTAAAATATTACTTCTTGAAGATGATTTAAGCCTGATTAACGGACTAACCTTTGCATTCAAAAAGCAGAGATTTGAATTAGATATTGCCAGAACCTTAAAAGAAGCCGATGAGTTATGGGGTGAGGGTAAATATGACTTGCTGGTTTTGGATGTATCTTTGCCAGATGGTACAGGTTTTGAATTTTGCAAAAAGGTTCGGCAGAGTTCTAAAGTACCGATTATTTTTTTGACTGCATCTGATGAGGAAATGAATATTATTATGGGATTGGATATGGGCGGTGACGATTACATTACAAAACCATTCAAGCTAGGAGTTTTGGTTTCAAGAATCAATGCTCTACTTCGGAGAGCAAAGGATTTTCGCTCCACCGATACGGAATTACAATCCAATGGAATTAAGGTTCTTTTACTGCAAGGACAAGCATATAAAAATGAGAAGTTGCTTGATTTGACTGCCGCAGAATATAAGCTGCTTTGTCTATTCATGAAAAACCCTAATGTGGTACTCACCAAGAAACAGATATTAGATAAGCTGTGGGATTGCGAGGGCAATTATATTAACAGCAGTACACTGACTGTATATATGCGAAGGCTACGAATGAAAGTTGAAGATAATCCAAGCGAACCGCAAATGTTATTAACAGTTCGACGTATGGGTTATAAGTGGAATGTCATGAATTGAGGTGTTACATGAAAATATTTGTAAACAAAGACATAAAACAATTTTTTCTTGCAATATCGGCTATTCTGGCAGCCTTTCTTTTACTGGCAGAGACATTTGTGTGGGTGTTGTATCAAAAATTTTCCGTTGGGATACTATTACTCTTTTTATTGATAGCATTTGCAATTTTGACGGTCTGCGTTATGTATTTCCGCAAGCAAAACAGAATTATGGAAGATGCAGTGTCACAGATCAACGCTTATCTTGCCGGAGATGTAAATGCCCGCATTGAATCTGATGATGAGGGCGAACTATACACACTATTTCATTCTGTAAATTCATTGGCAGCAGTATTAAATGCTCATGCGACGAACGAGGCAAAGGAAAAAGAATTCTTGAAAAATACCATATCTGATATTTCACATCAATTAAAAACACCACTGGCAGCACTGAACATTTATAATGGTTTGTTGCAGGACGAAGCTGAGGAACTACCTGCCATAAAAGAATTTGCTACATTATCAGAACAGGAACTGGATCGCATTGAAACATTAGTACAAAGTCTGTTGAAGATTACAAAGCTGGATGCTGGTTCCATTGTGTTAGAGAAAAGTATGGAAAATGTAGCCGATATGATGCAGGATATTGAACTGTATTTTACATACAGAGCCAGACAGGAGCAGAAAAAAATTGTTTTATCCGGTGCTGATAATGTTTCACTTCTCTGCGACCGTGACTGGCTTATTGAAGCTGTAGATAATATTATAAAAAATGCACTTGATCATACAGAAGAAAGTGATACGATCCATATTGAATGGAAAGCTTTTTCATCTGCTGTACAGATTGCCGTAAAAGATAATGGATGTGGAATCCATCCGGAGGATTTGCATCATATTTTCAAGAGGTTTTACCGCAGTCGTTTTTCAAAAGATAAGCAAGGTATTGGACTCGGTCTGCCTTTGGCAAAAGCGATTGTTGAAGCACATAGCGGTACCATTGAGGTTGATAGCGAATTGGGTAGAG
>CASERA010000044.1 GCA_949290175.1 uncultured Ruminococcus sp. | reverse complement strand
TATTATAATCATTAAAAACATATTTATAAAAAAACATTTCGATAAAATCAAAGAATATTGTCATTCTATTGTCAAATCCCAAAAAAACAGCCAAGAAATGCCGTAAATTCGGCATTTCTTGGCTTTACTCTCCTATTCGAACTCAATCGTTCCCGGTGGTTTCCCCGTCAAATCATACATGACTCTATTGACATGATTCACTTCATTGACAATCCTACTTGTCACCTTCTGAAGCACCTCCCACGGTATCTCTGCAGACTCCGCTGTCATGAAATCAATTGTATTCACAGCTCTCAATGCTACGGCATAGTCATATGTTCTCTCATCCCCCATAACACCGACACTTCTCATATTTGTCAATGCTGCGAAATACTGCCCAACCGTCTTATTCATACCGGCTGCATCCATCTCTTCACGATAGATTGCATCCGCTTCCTGAACGATTTTTACTTTTTCTTCTGTCACTTCTCCGATGATACGGATTCCAAGACCCGGCCCTGGGAATGGCTGTCTAAATACAAGACGCTCCGGAAGACCCAACTCCAGACCTGCTTTTCTTACCTCATCTTTGAACAAATCACGAAGAGGCTCGATGATTTCCTTGAAATCTACATAATCCGGAAGACCACCTACGTTGTGGTGAGACTTAATCACTGCTGATTCCCCACCAAGACCGCTTTCTACCACATCCGGGTAAATGGTTCCCTGTACAAGGAAATCTACCGCGCCAATTTTCTTTGCCTCTTCTTCAAATACACGGATAAATTCCTCTCCGATAATTTTTCTCTTCTGCTCAGGCTCTGTCACACCTGCCAGCTTCTGGTAAAATCTCTGCTGTGCATTCACACGGATAAAGTTCAAGTCGTAATCGCCTTCCGGCCCGAATACAGCTTCTACTTCATCGCCTTCATCTTTTCGAAGAAGTCCATGGTCTACAAATACGCATGTCAGCTGATTTCCAATTGCCTTGGAAAGCATAACTGCTGCCACAGAAGAATCCACACCACCTGATAAAGCACAGAGGACTTTTCCATCGCCTACTTTTTCGCGGATTTCTTTAATGGAATTCTCAACAAATGCATCCATTTTCCAATCTCCCACACATCCACAAACATTCAGTACGAAATTACTGAGCATTTCTCTTCCCTGTACTGTATGCAGTACTTCCGGGTGAAACTGAATTGCATACAGTTGTTTCTCTGCATTCTCAGCTGCTGCCACAGGACAGTCTGCAGTATGTGCAGTAATTTCAAATCCAGGAGCTGTCTGTGCAATATAGTCAAAATGACTCATCCAGCAGATTGTAGGAGATGAGACACCTTCAAACACCTTAGATTCTGTTTTATCAATCAAAACTTCCGTTTTTCCATATTCTCTGACATCTGCTCTTTTTACTTCTCCGCCAAGCACATGCATCATCAGCTGTGCACCATAGCAAAGTCCCAAAACCGGAATTCCCAGTTCAAACAATTCTTTTTTATATGTCGGTGAATCCGCTTCATAACAGCTGTTCGGACCGCCTGTCAGAATGATTCCTTTTGGATTCATTGCTTTGATTTTTTCAAGATCTGTTTTATAAGAATAAATCTCGCAATATACATTGCACTCACGAACACGTCTTGCTACCAGCTGATTGTACTGCCCACCGAAGTCAAGTACAATTACTAATTCGTTCTTCACAAATATTTCCTCCTGTTTTTACTAGTATTCTTATTATAATGTAGCTATTCTGAATTTACAAGCTATAATATTTTACAATTAACCAACATATGGAAAAGCCGATGTACAAATACACATCGGCTTTTCTATAATCTATATCCAAATTTATGTCAATGGGCTAAATATATGTCCTTTTTTCCAACTTTTCAGTATTGAAGCAATATTCTACGCTGCCGTATACTGTAAAAGTTCTTTTTTCAAGTCTTCACAATTTTCGCTGTGTACCTGAAGGGAAATCACATTGTTGAGACCCAGGTTCATAATCCCTAAAAGAGATTTTGCATCCACTACAAATCTTCCCCTCTTCATGTCCATATCATATGGATATTTTGTAACCGTATTAACAAAATTTAAAACTTCTTCCGGAGTCTTAAAACTTACTAACATTTGACTCATTATTATCTCTCCTCTTTAATATATTAATCTATATTATATTCTGCTTTAATGACTTTAAAATTCACGCTGATACTAGATTAACATACTCGAAAAGAAAAGATAGGATGAAATTTTTTAGAAAGGGAGAATTTTTTAATGAACTGACTTTCGAAATTCATTCGGAAGCATCCCTACCTCCTCTTTAAATACCTTACTCATATATTTGGGATCCGTATATCCTGCCAATTCTGCAATTTGATTTAACTTCAAATGCGTATTTAATAAAAGGTCTTTTACCCGTTCAATTCGATATTTACGTATTGTTTCCGAAAAGGTACTTCCTGTTTCTTTCTTAAACTGTGCACTCAAATATTCTTCTGACACATATAATTTGTCCGCAATTTCTTCCAAAGTGATTCCCTGATCATAATACTTACGAATCAGCATTTTTGCTTTCTTCACCATTTCGCTGACTGTTTCATCCTCTTCTTCATTTGGAAAATCAAACAATTTAGGGATTTCAATCAATACATTTTCCACTTGTTTCCAGCTAACTGCTACAATAATATCTTGAAGAATATTCTGTATATCTAAGTTAATTTCCGTAATTATTTTTTCTTTATACACATTAAATACTGCCCATATCATCCGAATGATCAGCTGTTTAATATCCGTCGGGGTATGAACTTCTTCCTTACAATATATATATAGTTTCTGAAAACACTGTATTAGTTCCTCTCTATTTTGATTCAAAACAGTCTGTTTTGCCTGATCTTCCAATTCAATTGGATATTTCAAAGGAAAAGAATCCTGCTGTTCAATCAGCTCCTGACTGATCAATGTTCCTTTTGGAAATATCAGGTTCCATTCTTTCAGCTCTTCTATTTCCTGCAATGCCTCCGGCATATCCAACAATCTATCAACAGACTGCCACAAATAGACCACCGTATCATCTAATTTTGTGCTTAGAATCGGAATCACTGATTTTTGAAAGTATTCTTTTTGTGTTTCCTCTTCCCGAGTCCTGAAAATCACCATGATTAACATACTCCACACATCTGATTCTAATACACAAGAATTAAATTTCAACGTATTTTCTCCGACTGATTCCAAAAGATTTCTGACCTCTGCTTTCTGCTGTGTATATTGGCTTCCGAGCCATATTATAAAAATATCAGCCGACTCTTCAATTGAAATTCCATACTTTTCCTTTATATTTTCATCTAGCTTTTCATCCTCCTGCATCTGCCCATGCATACATGCCAGTAAAATATTCTCCATAGAGAATATTTGTTTTTCATTTCGCTCTTCTGCAATTACTTCTTCTACCTGTCTCAGTGCCCGCTTCAGCTCTGGTATTTTTATTGGCTTCAAAAGATAATTTTCAATTTTAAGGTTAATTGCCTGCTGCGCGTAATAAAAATCCGAATATGCCGATAATACCAGAACTTTACATTTTAACTGTTCTTCCCGAAGTTTCTTCAGCATCGTTAGACCGTCCATTTTGGGCATACAGATATCCATAATTACCAAATCTGGTTTTAATTCTTTAATCAGCCTGTATCCTTCTTTTCCATCTGCTGCTTTTCCCACCAGTTCATAATCAGAATTTATTCTGCTCAAAATCTTTGCCATGCCCTCCCGAATCGGAGCCTCATCTTCCACCACTACGATTCGCATGTATTTTCCTCCTTTGCCGGTACAAACAAATGTACCTTCGTATAACTTCCAACTTCGCTTTCAAAGTAAATTGCTGCCTGTTCATCATAATATAACTTCAGGCGCTTTCTAACATTGTTAATTCCAAGATGCCCTTCCATCTCACCTCCTCCACAATTAAGTTTTTCTATCATGTCCGGCTCCATTCCATTTCCATTATCCGCAATAAGAATATGTATCTGGTCTTCACTTTGCCTCATGATAATTTCCAAAACACATTCATCCTCTTTATCAACAAACGCATATTTTATCGCATTTTCCACAAATGGCTGAATTAATAATTTATGAATTCTATACTTTTCCAGTTCTTCCGGTACCAGAATCTTCACATTTAGTTTTTTTCCCAGTTTTGCACTCTGAAGCATAATGTACTGACGCAGCCATGCTATTTCCTGTGCAATACTGGCAGTACCGCCGGAATTTCGAACTGTATAACGGAGGATATCTGCCAGTGCCCCGACCATTTCACTGATTTCATACTCCTCTTTTTCAATTGCCTTCCAATTAATCGTATCCAGGGTATTATATAGGAAATGAGGGTCAATCTGAGCTTCCATGGCTGACAGTTCCGCATTTTTCTGCTCCAGTACTGCTTGTTTTACCTTTTCAATTAATTCTTCAATATGGATAATCATTTCATTGAATCCCACTGCAATACGATGGATTTCTATTGGAAGCCGATTATCCACCGATACTCTCTCATGAAATTCTCCTTTTTCCACTTGATTCATGACACTGGTAATATCGGCTACTGCTTTCAAATACGGTTTGCTGGCAAAATAAATAAAAAGTATTGTAATAAAAATTGTAATCTTCATGATTACTACCAAAAATGCCCACTGATTGATTATCATTTGCGTATACGATTTTAACGGCTGTACATTGCAAATAATAAATCCACTCTTCTCATTTTTCATTTTAGTATAGCGGTTCTTGCTCTCATCCTCAATCTTTCTGAAGTCTTTCCCTATATCCTTACTATCCGGAGCACTGATAATGGTGTCTCCACTAAGCAGATATACGGATGACTCCACATCGGACGAAATTGCCTCTTTAATCCGCTCCTCATTTATACTAAATACAATCGTTCCCAAAGACGTTCGGATATCTTTATAATCAATTAGATTCCTGGCAATACGCAGCATATAATAAGTCTGTCCTTTTACCTCAATTGGTATACTTTCTCCACAATATACTTCTCCCTGTTCCACCTCCGGTATTTCAATCTCATCTACCCAGCCACTGTGGATTGACGAAGAATTCAAACGATCATAAAAAATTATTTTTCCAGTCATTGTTTGAATCGTAATTCCTTCAATTCCAATATCCTGATTACAGATATGACTTAATTTCCGCCGCAAAATACTGCTGTTTACTTCAAGAATATCTTCATTTTTATTAATACCGGACACACTTTCCAAAATTTCCTCATCCGTACATAAATCATACAAGATTGTCGTATACTTATCCAGAATCATATCCAGGCTTTTGCTTGAATTGCGGAGATTTTCATCTATCCGCTCTGTTAAATTATTCTTTATACTCTTTTGTATATTTATTTGTGATATTATCGCAAATATGGTAATCGGAACCAGGGCTGCCAGAAGAAAATTCATAAAAAATCTGAACCTCAGAGTCCGTTTTCCTCTCATAAATTCCCCTCTCTGATTTTTGCTATCAGTTCTGCTGCTTCATCCAAGATTTCCTGTTCCTCACGCTGAGCAATGATTTCTTCTTCCATTGCCCAGGTAAAGACCTGAGAAATACTTGGCCATTCTTCTGAAAATTCACGTGCCCTACTACATTTCAAAATATCTTTCTGCTTTCTTTTTGACTCATCGTCTTCATACTGACCTCTCAGAGTCTCTTCTATTGGTGACATCAATCCACATTGATTTTGAAATTTCAAAATTCTGTCACTTTGGCTGAAAAATTTCAAAAATTTTATTGCTGCCTCCTGATGTTCTCCTTGTGTTACGCCAAAGATTTCTCCTCCTATGACAGAATAATGTGTACCATCCTCATTCCCCGGAGGATAAGTAATATCAAATCTCAGTGCCGGATTTATCTCACGAACACTATCAATCGAACTAGATGCTGTCATCATCATCGCAATCTTTCCGTCTGCAAACTGCTTCGTCAAATCATCTGCATTCAAATTAATTGCCTGTCTGCTCATAGCACCTGCTTCCACCATTGAGCGAAGCAGAGAAAATGCATGTCTGCTCTCCGAAGAGTTTACAGAATCTACATTCCCTCCATTTGCCCAAAGTATCGGGAGAAAAGAATACATGCTTTCCTCACTCTGAAGTGCTGAAACTAGAAAACCATATTTTCCCTCTCCGGACACCTGTACCGCCGCATCATACATTTCATCAACCGTCTGAGGAACCTCTGCTCCTGCCTGCTCAAACATATCAATATTATAATATAGTACGGTACAATTCAGCCCTACCGGCAGCCCCATCATCTTTCCATCAATTTCACAAGAGGCTTTTGCTTCTGGCAAAAACTCTTCAATCCCTTCTATTTCGGCAGTCAAATCCACGAATGGATGCATTGCATGAAAATACTGAAAATCCGAAGAATCCACTAATGCCAGCTCTGGCATTCGATTATCTGCCATACTCAAAGCTAACTGTTTCTTAAAATCCTCATCCGGAATATATTGCATTTCCACCTCAATCTCATCTTGAGAGCTGTTAAATTCATTTACTACATCTTCCAGCGCCCTCTGCATCCTATTGCTTTCCCAATAATGCCAGAGAGAAATTGTTTCCCTCGTCTCCGGCTTCCGCGTTTTCTCATCCCCACATCCTGCAAGAACTGATGCTGAAAAAAGAAATACTATTGATATGACACCCATCTTTTGTATCTTATTCTTTAATTTCAATTTTCTCTCTCCTGGTTTCTGCCCTATGACAAATTATATGTGAAAACAATCTTACACTTTTATTATAGCATAATCTCCCAAATATCAACTATATATACCGGAATGCTGATGCAGATATTTTTCTTTAGTAGCCAGTCCTCCGCGGATATGGCGTTCAGACTTGTTCATATCCAGCACTTTACGTGCTTCTGCAGCCAAACCCGGATGAATTTGCAACAGTCTTTCTGTGACATCTTTATGCACTGTACTCTTGCTTATTCCAAACTGCTTCGCAGTCTGCCGTACAGTGGCATTATTTTCTATAATATAATTCGCGATTTCAACTGCCCGTTCTTCTATGTATTCTTTCAAGGATATTCTCCCCACACGCTTTTTTTACATCATATGGGGAATATCCATGAATTATAACCTACAGTTAAAACAGATTTACATTTGTATTTGCTTTGATTACTCCAGTCCTTCTCTAATTGTTACACCGGCAAATAGAGGAAAAATAAACATAAGAGGCAACATATACCGGAAATAAATTGTTCCGTTTGCAGGAGATGCAAAAGCTGTCAGAATCAGACTCACCGCAGGCAGATAAAAGATCAGGTATTGATATCTGCGCTGCTGAATCAGATACGTTATTCCAAATAACATCATCCATGTGTAAAATGCAGATGCCTCCAAAATTGAAATTCCCGGTGTATGCAGTACGGCTTCTGAATATGCTTCCAGCCCTTTACGTAAAGGACGCATTTTATCTAAATGATGAAATGCAAATCCTTTTTCATTAATGCGTTCTTCCATACATCTTGTACTGAATTTTTCATAGTACCTCGCCCTGCGGGCTCCTGCATCATCTCCGATATAAAAATAACCGTATGTCTGGTTTAAAAAAGCCTCCAGATAACATCTCGGATACTTCCAAAACATTTCAAACCATATCTGAAAATATTCTTTCATGTCCTGTTCGTCCGCATCCTCGCGAAAAGTATTTTTGACCGGATCTGCAAAATCCGGCTCATATACCTCTCCGAGTGCATTATAATCCAGTACGTTATTTATCCCTTGTTTTTCCCTCTTTGTAATTCTATCTCCATACTCCCGGACGCATCGCGCTGTCTGCTGAAATGGGACAGATAACATCTCCCTTCTACTCCCCGGGGTAATCGAAATCATGGGATATAGTCCATGAATAATCAGCATATATACCGCAGCTGCACCCACAAATACGGATACTGCCCGAAGTCTGTTTTTCTTTTCTTTCCATAGTAAAATTAAAATTGGAAACGAAAAAAACAAAACATAGACTCCATTCTGCCGAAGCAGTGTCATTAAAAGAGCAATAAGGAAGAAAACTGCACATACGACTTTTTTTTGTAGAAAATGCCCCTTACTTCTCATAGTTTCTGACAGAAAAATCATGTAAATTAATACAGCATCTGCAAATAGCATATCCTTGCTTAACAGTACTGCATACCGGGGAATTATTGTATACAACGCTGCGACTCCAAGTACAGTTCCCTGCATCCAGATTGGCAGTTTCAGCCTTTTGAAATAAGCAATTCCTGCTGAAAAGGCTGCGGCAGTGCAAAGGTATTGACATATCGTATAAAGAAAAATCCCCAGATTATCAGAATGGAACAGCACCCTCCCAATTTTCACTGCACTGCCCATCAGCACTGTATGCAGAACTGGATGATGGTTGTTAATCATCTGTGTATCGGAAATAAGATTTAAGTAATTTGAAGTTCCATTTGGCAACTGAAAGAACTGACTAATCTGTGCTCCTGTATCTCCCATAAAAATCCCGGGATAATACGCTGCAAGATAAGGCATCCACGCCAAAATCAGTATAAGAAATGCACTCCAAAATGCGTGTCTGTCCAAAACTCTTCCTATAGCACTTTGGGGCTGTTTTCTCTCAAAATACCGCCTATGTTTTAAAATCTCACTTAATTTCCCAAGAAGAAACGAGAAACAAAAGTACAACAAAATCACAGCGCATAATGCCTTCAACATAGACCCCCCGTCTTTTAACAACAGCTCCAGACTCTGTGCAGATGCCATACTATATCCTATCACTGTGAATATTGCAAAGATTCCTGCTGTCACTCTCATATAGATGCCCCTCTACAAAAAATGGTTTTTTTAATATCATTCCATCTTCCTCCGTTTCATATAAAATTTCTTCTGATTTCAGATAAATTTCCAGAAATCATCTTACCATAAGTATATACAGAAATCTATATACAGAAATACCCCGTATAGTGTTTTGACACTATACAGGGTATTTTATAAAATATTTTTCTTCTGCTTTTACTTACTCAGCACTTTCCTCTGCCGTATCCGCATTATCTTGTGTTGCATCACTGTTTTCGGAAGAACTGCTGTTTTCGGAAGAATTGCTGTTTTCGGAAGAACTGCTGTCCTCAGATGCAGCACTTCCTGTTTCAGAAGTGTCATCCTCCTGCTCTACTTGTACACAGCTTTTTGCAAGATATGCAGCTACTTTTTCCTGAAGAAGGGAATTTTTAATAATGTCTTCTCCATACTGCTCTTCAAACTGAGCCAATGTGTCGCTGGTGTAGCCAGAGGTTGAAGCATAACGTTTCAATCCAATCTGATATTCTTTATCAGAAATATTGAGTTTCTTTTTATCCGCAACCAATT
>CASERA010000043.1 GCA_949290175.1 uncultured Ruminococcus sp. | reverse complement strand
TCTCCCGATTTACGCACCTGATTTTTGTGCGCTTCCATCGAAAGCTCATATGCCTTCTCAATCATCGAAATATCTGTTGAAGGATGGTATTTTCTCACCCTTGCGATTAAAGCCTGATATAACTGCTCAGGGTTTTGATAATCCTCAGGTGCTTTCACTGCATGACCGTCAACTATCTCCAGATTCTTATTCAATAATTCATATTCCAGTGTACCTGCCATATCAAATCCCCCTTTCTCCTATCGTAAATTTCATATTTTTTAGTATATCATTATTATTGCCAATTTGCCACAGTAATCTGTATTGTTTTATTTCCGCGGAATTCATTAATGGAAGGAAAGAAGGTAAAGCACATCTCATCTTTTTCCTTCATATATTCCATGCATTTATGTACCTCCCCAAAATAAACAGCCTCCATCCGGTTTCCGCTTTTGTCCTGGACTTGAAATTTCAATACATTTTGATTCTTCCCAATAATTCTCGGATTCAATACCTTCAAATTCTTTTCTGCAAATAATGGTTTTGTATTTCCTTTCCCAAATGGCTCTAAAATCTCCAGCTCTCCAATCAGTTCTTCTGTGATATATGGAATCGGAAGCTGCATATCAATCGTAACTTTTGCTCTTAAATCTTCTTCCGTCAATTCTGCCAGCTCATTTATCGTTTCACGGAACTTTTCCACATTCTCTTCTTCCAGAGACAAACCTGCTGCCAATTTATGACCGCCAAACTTCGTAAACAGCTCTCTGCACTTACACATTTCTTCAAACATATTGTAAGCTTCAATAGAGCGCCCGGAACCTTTGACACCGTGTTCTCCCCGGGTCAGAACAAAAACCGGCTTATAATATCTCTCTTTAATCCGTCCCGCGATAATTCCTGCAATACTCTCATGACAATCCGGCAGATAAATAACCAGAACTCTGTCCTTCCCAATCGATGTGCTCTCAATCACCCTGATTGCCTGTTCCACTCCTTTTTCCGTCATTTCCTTCCGGCTGTCATTCAGAGCTTTCAAATCCTCCGCCAGCATCACTGCCTCCCGTCTGGTCCCGGCTTCCAGAAGTTCCAATGCACGTTTTGCCGTATCCAGTCTGCCACTGGCATTGATACATGGTCCAATCACAAAACCAATATGGTAAGAAGAAAGATTTTCTGCCACAATCTCATTGCACTCCATCAAAGCTTTCAATCCCTCATTCTCTGTATGTTTCAGCATTTCCAGTCCCTGTTTTACAAAAATCCGGTTTTCATCTACCAGATCCATCACATCTCCGATTGTAGCAATCGCCACATTTTCTATCAGATTATCCACGACAGCCACATCCTGCCCCATCACTTTAAAAAGTGCTTCTATAACTTTATATGCTACTGCGGCTCCGCAAAGCCCTTTAAACGGATATGCACATCCTGACTGGTGGGGATCTACAACCGCATCCGCTTTTGGAATGATGTACTCTTTTTTTCCGTTTGATTCCAGATAGGGAATTTCGTGGTGATCCGTCACAATAATTGTCATTCCATTTTCTTTTCCGTAGGCAATCTCATCCGCAGCAGCAATCCCGTTATCACAGGTAATAATCGTGTCAACTCCGTCCGCCAGCGCCCGGTCAATCAGCATTCGATTCAGACCGTAACCATCCTTCATCCTGTCCGGAATATCAGTATCCACACATGCACCCAGAGTTTTCAGCCCCTGTTTTAAGATGTACGTCGCATTCACACCGTCAATGTCATAATCTCCAATTACACGGATCAGCTTCCCTTGCCGTATTTTCTCTGCCAGAATCTCCACTGCCTTATCCATATCCTTCATCAGCATACCGTCATGCAGGTCTGCCATGGTGCCCTTTAAATAATATTCAATCTCTTCATCTCCGATAATATCTCTGTTGCGAATCAATCGTGCTATAATCGGTGAAACATGATATTTTTCTGCAATTCTATTAAAATCCTCTTTCTTCATGGTTACAAACCATTTTTCCATGTCAATCCCTCCCGGTGTTTCTTGTATTTTATGATAACTTATTCTTTTATAAAAAATCCGCATTATCGCATGACTAGTTCTTTCCTGCACAGTAAAAACAGAAAAAGGACAGAAGCACGCTGCTTCTGCCCAGATCCTGCTTTTTTTATTTTGAGCGTGATTTTTTCGTCGCTGCTGTTTTTGTATCTTCTTTCTTTCCAATCTTTGTCTTCATAACATACCACAGTCCTCCTGTAATACATACAGAAGAATAAGCACCAAAGATAATTCCTACCATTAATGGAAGTGCAAATTCTTTAATAGAACTTACTCCAAAAATAAAAAGTACTGTTATCATGACAAATGTAGTGAAATTAGTATAGATACTGCGTGTCAGATTCCGCGTAATACATCTGTTTACCAGCTCATCCAACGCTTCGACTTTCTTCTTTGTCTTCATTTCCTCACGGATGCGGTCGAAAATAACAATGGTCGCATTAATAGAATATCCGACAATAGTCAGCATACATGCTATAAATGTATTGCCCACTGGAATTCTTGAAATCACATAAAATGCAAATACAATCAGCACATCATTCAGCAATGCAATCACTGCACTGGTAGCAAAACAGATATCATTAAAACGGAACCAGATATAAATCAACATGCAAATTGCTGCAATTGCAACTGCGATTATGGCATCTGTTCTCATCTCAGAGCTCACCGTTGAACTGATATTCTCTGCCGTGATATCTGACTCAGCCACTCCGAATTTGTCTGTCATATATTTTGCAAATGCTTCACGTTTCTCTAAATTCAGTGTCCGTGTCTTGAAAATCACCTGATTGCTGTCTGCCACCGTCTGAACCTGAATATTATTGTCACCGGTAATCTCTTCCAGATCCGGCACCATATTCTCATCAATTTCCTCTAAAGTATACTTTCTATCAAATGTTACATTTGTAGATGTTCCGCCTTCAAACTCCATGCTATAATTCAGAGCACCCTTTCCGCTTCCGGCATTTACACCCATAAATATAAATCCAACAATGATGATTGCGGCAGAAATACCAAAGAAAATCTTCCGCTTTCCAAGGAAATCAATGATCTTTCCTGCCGGTTTTGGACGCCCATACAATTTCGGATTACGGATTCCTACTTCATAAAATGCATATACAATGATACGTGTAACTACCAGTGCCGTAAACATAGAAACTACGATACCAAGTGCCAGCGTCTGTGCAAAACCTTTTACTGTACCGCTTCCTTTCAGCCAAAGAACTGCTGCGGCAATCAATGTTGTAATATTTCCATCCAGAATGGCAGACATTGCTTTATGGAAGCCTGCATTTAAAGATGCCTTAACAGATTTACCTGCCGTCAGTTCCTCTTTCACACGGGCAAATATAATAACATTCGCATCCAATGCCATACCAATTCCCAGGATAATACCTGCAATTCCCGGCAGAGTTAATGTAATATCAAACGCATTTAAAAGTACCAGCATCAATCCTGTATAAATCAGCAGTGCCAGGCTGGCCGCAAATCCCGGGAGCAGATATACAACACACATAAACCCAAATACAATTGCCAGGCCGATTCCTCCGGCAATCAGACTTGTGCTGATTGCTTCTTCACCAAGCTGTGCCCCGACTACATTCGAACGAATTTCTTCCAGTTCTACATTTAACCCGCCGATTCGAATTGTAGATGCAAGTTGTTCTGCCTCTTCGTAATCCTTACTTCCCGAAATAACTGCCTGTCCGTCTGTAATTTCCGCATTCACCCGTGGAACGCTGAT
>CASERA010000042.1 GCA_949290175.1 uncultured Ruminococcus sp. | reverse complement strand
TTATTCTCTGTTATGTATTGAATGAAATCCAGTTCTTTATTTCTCAATACAAAACGAAGAGTTACGTCTTTGTTATCATAATCCGTTATTTTGTACTCAATATCCTTAGTAAAATCTGTATACTCTCTTGTACTTACATCTACCTCACATTCCTTTTTTAAATAATTCATATTACCATACACATCTGTTCCCTGAGGGTAATATTGTTTTATAAGCAATATTTCATCTGACGGCATGGAAATATCTAATACTGGCAAATCACTATATGATTCCTGTTCCCATACACCGAGACTATTCTGAATAATTTGTTTTTCTTCCTCCTCTGTCATGAATGGTTGTTTTGAAACGCTATCAAAATTTTCTTTTGTATCATACCAAATTCTTATCACATCTTCTGTAACTTTTACTGCCACTCCGTCTTTATATGTATATGCAACAGATTCTTCTCGTGCTTTATTCCTTAAATCAGGATAATCCTCTTCTTGAGAAGAAGGAATAAAAATTCTCATAAGGTTTTGTGCTGTTGAATATCCATCTGTTAAATGTGCCTCAACCGCTTTAATTTTATTTTCCTTGTCAACTAATATCTCAAATATTTTCTGATTACCCGTGAGTTGTACCATTATTGCTCTTTCAACAGCTTCTTTATTATTGGAATCTTCCGTTTCACCATTATTGTAATAGTAGTGAATGTAATTAGTATAATCAGCAAACAAATCATCTTTATCTCGTACTGCGAAACCGTCCTTTTCACCCCTTATTAAAAAATCTTCCAATTTTATCGCACTTTGAAATGTCTCATTATACTTTTTAAGAAAATCTTCCATGGATAATGCCGGGGTTGTATTATCATTCTCCTCTTTGCCAACTTCATCATAACCCTTTTTAATATCTGAGAAAAATCCGCTAGCAGTTCCCGCAATTAACAGAATTGCCAAAAGAACCCCACTTCCTAATAAAAGTATTTTCATCTTTTTGCCTGATAAAAACCTTCCTTTTTTACTGGATTCAATATCATCACTTTCACATTTCTCGCCACATTTACTGCAAAACTTATTATCATCTTGTACTTCTGCTCCACATTGTTCACAATATTTCATCTGCCTAGTCCTCCAATGGCTTATCCCAATCATTAAATTCCTTTAATGTACTTATTGCCAATTCACTTTTTACATCTGTTCCGCTATAACTGTTGACATAAGACGCCTGATTATTATAATGAAAATAATCTTTTGTAACGGAAAAAACAATAACGCACCATTCACTTCTTACTTTTGCTCCATATCCATTTTCAGCATCTACGTTTAAATAAACCAAATATCTTCCATAATCGTCCTTTTCCAATATTTCTTCTCCCGAATATATTGCCGTTGCAGGTGCTATTAGTTGTTTATCAACAACATTTCTAGCAGCATTTACCACATATTCTTCCTTCGGTTCATTTCCAATAAATCTTGTAATAATGAAAAGAGCAATAACAATTCCGCAAAGTGTAACAATAACCTTTTTTCTCTTTCTCTTAGGCAGATTTTTAAAATCTTTTACATCGCCGGCAAATTCTGCTCCTTTTTCTTTTGCAGTATTTACATACTGCTTTGCTCTTTCTTTCCTTTCCTCTTTAGACATATTCTGAATTTCATTAAATTTTTCTCTGCTTTTTTCTACCCCCTCTGTAAGTGCAGAACCTGCCTGCATAACACCGCTTGATGCCATTTCTGTCACTTGCTCTATTTTGCTTTTATCTCGGCTCTCAACAGTTTTTATCTCTGTTCCACATTTTGGACAAAATTTCATCTTTTCGTCCAATTCATGTCCACACTTCTGACACATCCTTTTTACTTTCTTTTCCTGTACAACTTCTTCACATTTACTGCCACACTTACTGCAAAACTTTGCAGTATCACTTAGTTCATTCCCACAATTAGAACAAATTTTTCCCATATGTATTTCCCCCGCCTTATATTAATTCTACAATTTTCTTAATTACTTCTTCGTCTTTTTCCTGATAAATAGTATGCGTGTCATCAACATGTTTCCTGCCTTTTTCAATCTGTATCGGCTTATCACTAAAATCCCGTTTCCAGCATACTTTGATTCCTTTTGCATTATATACATTGGAAATATTTTTAACTTCATTATCTAGCACAAATCCGACCGCCTTAATTCTTAATGGCTGATTTAACATAAATCGTGATTTAATAAAAATTAAATCTCCCACTTCTACTGATTGGAGCATTTCATAGTATCTTGGCTTTTCTTCCTCTTTATAGCCAATCACTGCAACGTTTTCTTTTAAACAATCTTTTGTAATATCTCCTTCTCCCTGAAAATAAGCACCTATCCCCCATACTGCCATAACATATTTCCTCCTTTGTATACTTTCATTTTCATTATATTTTAGGTCAATTACGCCCTAATAGTCAATAGGTCATCGTGACATAATTTAAATATATTCAAAACTCCACAAGAAGGAGGTGCAATACCTATTGTCACGCTTAAAAGACTTACGCAAAGAACGTGGCTACACGCAAATCAAGATGCAGCATTTAACTGGTATAGACCAAAGCGATTACTCCAAGATAGAAAATGGCAAACGTTACTATACCTTTGAACAATGCCGGAAGATAGCCCTCGCCCTTGACACAAGCATGGACTATCTTTCCGGACTGACGGATGAAAAGAAACCTTACCCCCGTTCCCATTCATCCAACTAGCAGAAAAACTGCCTATCATCATTATAATGACAGGCAGTTCTTTTGTACTATGCACGCAGCTTAGTAACGAAGTTTATTTAGTTTTTCTTTCACTTCCATTACATCCCTATAACGTTTACTTGGATTTACCATGATACATTTTTCTATGATATTTCCGATTTTTCCGGTTGCCATCTCATTCACAGGGTGTTTTCCGGTCAGCATGACGTTCATCATAATTCCCAATCCATAGATATCCGTTCTCTCATCGGATTGAGCCTCTCCGTATTGCTCCGGTGCAGCATAACCGATTGTCCCCACCGTTCTCGTATCTTTTTCCGAATACATTTTATAGATTTTAGCGGCATCAAAATCAATAATTTTCACTTCTCGATTTTTCATAACCATTACATTTTCCGGTTTGATATCTCTATGAATAATCTGATTCAAGTGTAATGCATATAATCCGTCACACACCTGACTTATGATTTCCCTCACATAACCTTCTGATAGTGTTTCCTGTTCCAATCGTTCTGCAATCGTAATCCCCGGTATAAATTCTTCCAAAATAATCGTTTCTTCTTCATTACGACATACTTCATAAATTAAGGGAAGGTGTTCTTGTTTCACCCCAAGCAGTCTTTCATACGCAGGATAAATCCCTTTTAATTTCTTGACTACCACATAGTTTCCCACCTGATTATGTTTATATAAAAGCACTTCACCGCAGTCTTTTTTCTTTAATACTTTTACAAAAGTATAATACTCTTTCAAGTTCTCAACTAACCACTGATACATAACTTTCTCCCATTGCCAACCTGATTTCCCCATGGTATACTCTCTACGAGGTGATAAAGATGATTAAAAAACCAACTGATGAACTGATGGACGCACTAAATCAATGTTCGTCTGTCAAAGAATACATAAGCAACGAACAGGATTATTTGATCGATTCTGCTCTTTCCAACTATTTGAACCAGCTGTTAGAAGAGAAATCTCTGAAAAAATCAACGGTCATTAAAAATTCGGAACTCAATGAAATTTATGGATATCAAATTTTTTCAGGAAAGCGTATTCCTTCACGTGACAAACTGATTTCCATTTCCTTTGGACTGGAACTTTCACTTGAGGAAACACAAACTCTTTTAAAATATGCAGGATTTGCTCCTTTATACCCAAAACAAAAACGTGACAGTCTGCTTATATGGGGAAAAAATCATCAGTTTTCCATTTATCAGATAAATGAATTACTTTATACGGAAAATGAAGACACCCTATAATTATTGCACATAATAATATTCCAACTGTTCCACCATACCATCGTCAGAAAAATTGATATTCAATCCTAGACCAAACTCTCTGTCAAAACGATAGCAGAGTTCTTTTTCATACTCCTGATCCGGTGTTCCCAATATTGTTTTCACTGCATCAGCATCAGATATCCCAGCAATCCCATAGATACCATATTCTTTTTTATTTTCTCCTACTGTATAATCAATCAAAATATCTTGTATAACCTCTTCTTGATTTACTGCAACAGTTATCATCCCGAATGTATAGATATCCATTCCATTTTCACGATACATTTCATCCGTTTCTTCGCCTAATGTTGCTTTAATGTCAACAACCCCACTTCCAAGCACATCCCTTAAATCATTTTCCACTTCGGAATCATAGATAATATTCTCACCTGTCCTAAAATTTTCGTTAATGACATTTGGAATATCCAACTCCTCTGTGTAATTGCTGTTCATGTTGTCTTGTATTCTACGCCTTACAAATGGCATACAAATGAACACACCAATCACCAATACACTCCCAATTAACAATAATGGAATATGCTTCCTATGCCTGTCTTTTATTTGTATTTCCTGTTTCTCATATTGAAACATACACCTCGGGCAATAATGTGCTTCATCCGGCAATTCCATACTACAATTTGGACATTCTTTCATCTTACTACCTCTTTGCCATCACGAAAACAACTTTGTATATTCTGTCTGTGTATCTGCAATATGGTACACATAAATTGTTTTTTCTATCTGCCGATATATAGAAACATACCTTTCAGATATGACCATTCGATACCCTTGCTTATTCAACCATTTATCCGGTGTCAGAGAACCGGAGTCTGGAAAGTTCTCTAATCGCTCAATACTGTCCAAAACCTGCTCTGTAACTTTCATAGCGGATTCCACACCAAATTGAAGTAGATAATAATCTTCAATCTTTTTCAAATCTTCCCATGCCGTAGGAAGAATCTCTACTTTATATTGTTCCTGCACGTTCTCTCAATTCCTTTCTTGCTTCGGAGATACTTCTTGTCTTTGCTCCGCTTAACCGTTCCTCTTCTGCCTGCATAATTTTTGCACGAAGTTCTAATGCCTGCTCTCTTTTCTCAAAGGCATCGATACTCATAAATACTCCGTCACCCTCCCCATTTTTTGTTATATAAATCGGTTCACTTGTTTTTCTCGCAAGATTAGAAATAGAAGCATAATCGTTCCGAAGTGTTGCTGAAGCCTTAATAATCATTTTCTTCATCCTTTCCCATTGCCTTATTAATATATCTTTTTATTGATATAATTATATCTTGTTTTTTATATATTATCAATGTCTTTCATAAAATTCTTTTTGCAATTCCCAACTTCTGCATTTATAATTAGTTTGAAAAATAAAATAATTATGGGGTGCAGATATGACAGGGAAAGATACAAGAAAATATGCAATTTATTCAAGAAAATCTAAGTTTACTGGAAAAGGTGAAAGTATCGATAATCAGATTACCAGATGCAAAGAATACTTGAAATTTCATTATGATATAGATGATGAAGATTCTATTATTATTTTTGAAGATGAAGGATACTCCGGCAAAAATACCAATCGTCCTCAGTTTCAAATTATGTTAGATGCCTGCAAACGCAAAGAAATAAAAGTCATTATCTGCTATCAGTTAGACCGTATTTCCCGAAGTGTTAAAGATTTCTCCATATTATCTGACCAACTTGCTGAATGGGGCATCAGTTTCGTGTCAGTCAAAGAATCTTTCGATACCTCGACACCTATGGGAAAAGCCATGATGATGATTACTTCCGTATTTGCACAAATGGAACGAGAGAATCTTGCCGAACGACTAAAAGACAACTTCCAGACTCTGGCAAGGAGCGGACATTGGCTCGGCGGTACAACTCCTACCGGATATAAAAGCACTGTCACTACCGGAAGTATTGCTTCAAACGGCAAAACCAGGAAAGCATATATGCTTGAACCCATTCCCGAAGAATCTCGAACGATTCAGAAAATTTTCTCTGCCTATCTGGAAACAAATTCTCTCACTATGGTAGAAAAATTATTACAGGAAGAACATATCTACACCCGCAATAATATACCTTTTAAATGTTTTGCTATTAAAAATATTTTAAAAAATCCTGTCTATGCCAGTGCCGATAAAACTGTATGGGAGTATTTTCACGAATTAAATGCTAATCTCTGCTTTGAGAAATCAGAATGTAGCAGTAAATACGGAATTATGGCATTTAATAAGAGTAATCAGACTAGTGGTATCCCTCACGACATGAAAGAATACGAGGCATGGATTATCGCAATCGGAAAACATACTCCTCTTGTCTCTGGAAAAGACTGGGTAAAAGTACAGAATATGCTTACGCTAAATGCTTCTAAAACATTCCGCAAACCAAGAAGCAATCAGGCTCTTTTGTCTGGTCTGATTTTCTGTGGGCATTGCGGAAATAAAATGCGTCCAAAAATGGGGCATTCTACCAAACCGGACGGCTCACGCTCTTTTAATTATCTATGTGAAACGAAAGAAAAAAGCAGACAGAAGAATTGTGCTATGAAAAATGCTCCCGGTAATCTTCTGGATGAGATGGTCTGTAATGAAATCAAAAAATTAGCAGAAGATGATTCTGTCTTTATGAGACAATGGAAAGAAACAAAAAAGGCTTTACTCGCCAAAGGGGATACGCATAAGGCAGAATTAAAATCTTTAAAGAACAGTCTTTCAGAAAAAGAAAAGCAAATCAATAATCTGCTTATATCTCTTGCTGAAAGTGCTGATTCTCCCGCTCATGCCTATATCCAAGAACGAATCAATTCGATTCACGAAGAAAAAGTACAACTTGAAAAGCACATCAAAGAACTTTCGGAACTCTCCGATAATCAATCCATCATGCTGGAAGCCGAGTTGGAATATGTTCCAAAGATGCTTGCTTCTTTCAGCCATTCTTTTGATTCTATGAGTGTAGAAGAAAAGCGTTCTGCTCTGAGACTATTTATAGATAAAGTAGTATGGAATGGAAAAACTGTAGATTTATATTTAATGGGTACTTCTGATACTTCCTTGTCTAAAGTATCAGAGCCGTTACAGAGGGGTAGCCAAAACTTATATTAATTGCTACCGGCATCTGATATTTAACTGCTTTTTTCACTGCATAGTCAATCCCCAGCATCAGTTCCGTTGTTCTTGGGAATCCTCCTTGCCTCGGAGTCCCCATCTTCACAATCAAAAGCTCACTTTGGGGCGCTACACCCGTATAAATCTGCCCCACACTGGCTCTTCCATTTCCTGCTGCAATCCCGGCTACCGCCGTACCATGCCCGGAAATATCTCTGCTTGGTACAATCCTCTCCCTTTCTCTCCGGATATTCTGCCGCAATGCCTCGTTGATTTGTTCCTGTGTATATTCACTGCCAATCGAATATCCTTCCGGGGGATTTCCAGAAATTGTCTGATCCCAAATTGCCCGAATTCTGGTTGTTCCATCTTCATTTCTAAAATCCGGATGGGAATAATCAATCCCGCTGTCTATCACCGCTGTCAGAATTCCTTTCCCTGATAAAGACAATGGTGGACTTTGTACCGGAATGATACAAGATGCCCGACGTCCATTCGCAATTTCAAAAAACAAACGTTTTGGCTTTTCAATATACTCTACCTGGGGAATTGCCGCCATCTCTTCAATCAAAGGCTCTTTGATTGTAACAATTGCATACTCATTAGAAAGCTCTGTAACAGATGAGGCGATTCTTCGAACCACCTCCAGACTTCCCGAATATTTTATGATCAAATCCCACTCATTCTCTATTGGCTGATATCCTACTTCCAACTGCATGGATTTCAACCGCTCTTCCTCTGTGGCATCCAACGCAAGATTCAGAAGATTTTCTACTTTCTGGCTCTCTGAAAAATTATCAGCCATAATCCACACTCCTTTCCTTATTATAAAAGTAGTATGTACTATGGCTGGTAAAATATTCTTAGTCTTGTAAAATTTTCTTTGTATATTATTAGTTAAATCCAATCAGTCTTCTGGCCACACTGTATGCCATAGAAGAAACTTTTCTTCCGGATTTTCCAGGAAGATTCATGGTTTGTCCTAAAATTCCATATCGGATTCTAATATAAGTTTTGTAATCCCTTTTCTTTAGATATTTCCAAAGCTCTTTTTTCTTCTCCAGATTTTCTTTTTCTTTTGAGCGAATACATAAGATAGAGGACACCGTCATCATGATTGCAAGGTAATTCATCATATATTTGCGAAGCTTTTTGCTTTCAATCATACGAAGTTCATACATCCCAATCATAGACTTCGTTACAAAAATCTGCTGGTCTACACGGCTGATCATAATCTTCTCATTAACTGACTGGTCTTCTCTTCCGATAAAATACCTGTAAAAATCCACATCCATGTAATAAAGTGTACGCACACTTGGCAGCGGATAGTATACATAAATATTATCTACGTAGAATGTATGCTTCGGCAGTTTCAGTTGACATAATCTCAACATCTCCGTCCTATAAATTACAGAATGCATCAAGATATATTGGTCCAGATGAAAACTTCCAATATCATCCCAGCGGAAAACCTGATTCTGCGGCAGTACATTCCGATAGTGAATCACCTTTTTATGTGCCATACCTACTTTTTCATACACATAGTTTGAAATTACCATATCCACTTTTGTACCCGAATCCGCAAATCCTTTCACCGCTTCTAAAATCTTATGAAGTGCTTCTTCATCTACCCAGTCATCGCTGTCCACAACCTTAAAATAAACACCTGATGCATGCTGCAATCCTGTATTGACTGCATCTCCATGACCACCATTTTCCTTGGTCACCGCTTTTACGATTGTTGGATACATCTCTTCGTATTTTTTCGCAATTTTTTCAGTCCCATCTACCGAGCCATCATTGACAATAATAATCTCCACATCTTCTCCACCAGGCAGAATCGACTTAATTGCTTTTTCCATATAAGCTTCCGAATTATAACACGGAATTGTAAAAGTTATATATTTCATGTTTCTACTCCTTTGTTTCGCTAAAACAATTATACTGTACTTTTATTATTTTTCCAACCATTTGTTGTAAAATATGGCGGTTTCCTTTATAGTAGGTACTAGAAATTCAATTTTCTGTTTTATTTTTAATTGAAATGAATATCTGATTTGGAGGAAACACTATGAAAAAAAATGCAGTTGTAGGACAATCCGGCGGGCCAACAGCGGTTATCAATGCCAGCCTTTACGGTGTCGCACATGAAGCCCTGAACCATAAAGATTCTATTGGTACAATTTACGGCATGATTAATGGTATCGAAGGATTCCTGAACAACCAGATTATGGACCTGGCACCCCTTGAGGAATCTGGAGAACTCGAGTTGATTCGTACAACCCCCGGCTCTTACCTCGGTTCCTGCCGCTATAAACTTCCGGAAGATCTTACAGACCCGCTATACCCACAGTTATTTCAGCGTTTTGAGGAATACAATATCGGCTACTTTTTCTACATTGGCGGCAACGATTCTATGGATACGGTCAGCAAGCTTTCCCGTTATGCAAAAAAAACAGGAAGCAGTATTCGCATCCTCGGAATCCCAAAAACTATCGATAACGACCTTGTTGAAACCGACCACACACCCGGCTTCGGAAGTGCCGCTAAATTTGTTGCCTCTTCTGTCCGTGAAATTGCAGTAGATGCTTCTGTATATGATAATAAAAAATCTGTTACAATTGTAGAAATCATGGGACGGCACGCCGGCTGGCTGACTGCTGCCAGTGCGCTTGCCCGCAAATTTGACGGTGATAACCCGGTGCTGATTTATCTTCCGGAAACTTCTTTTAACCAGGATGCCTTTATTGAAAAAGTACGCTCTGCCCTGGAGCAGACCCCTAACCTGGTTGTTTGTATTTCTGAGGGAATCCATGACGAATCAGGAACTTTCATCTGCGAATATTCTAATGCTGTAGGCGTAGATACTTTTGGGCATAAGATGCTCACAGGCTCCGGAAAATACCTGGAAAACCTGGTAAAGGAACGTCTCGGTGTAAAAGTACGCTCCATTGAACTGAACGTCTGCCAGCGCTGTTCTTCTGCCATGCTTTCTAAAACTGACCACAAAGAAGCAATGGATGCCGGTGCTTATGGCGTAAAAGCTGCCTTGGAGGGCTCTACCGGAAATATGGTTGCATTTAAGCGGCTGGATTCTGACAATTATAAAATTGACTATGTCCTCAAAGATGTGAATATCATATGTAATCAGGAAAAAACCGTTCCGATTGACTGGATTACAGATGATGGAGCTGATGTAACAGAAGAATTTATCGCTTATGCAAAACCTCTGATTCAAGGAGAGGTAACTGTCCCAATGGAAGATGGGGTACCAAAATTTGCATATCGGAAATAATCAAACAAGGACATCCCTGACTTGCAATTCTGTTGCAGGTCGGGGATACAATAAGCTTATTGGCTTAACTGGTATCATACCAGTTTTTGAAGCTGGATGTCAGTCCGAACAGGAAGCTGCAGTGTATTTTGAAGTAACAGTAGGTTGCTTAAAAGGTTATAACCGCTTAGGCGATTATATAAAGTGGTGTTTGCAGGTACACGAGAAAAAGAGATGGAAATTATATAAATAAATATTAGCTTATCTTATATGACAAACTCTATAGTCTTATCACTTTATTTTATAAAAATCAACAAAAATTTACTGTGAATACTTGACAAGGCTTCTGCATATGATATAATGCTAAGTGAATTAGCGAATGACTGCTGGGCGGTCGCAGGAGAGTCTTGGAATTGTATTCCAGGGCTCTTTTTGCCTATCAAGGAGGTTACTATGGCATATGATGAAATTAATTATACAACTGTAGAAGAACAAATAGAGAAACTAAAGCAACAACACTTAATAATTAAAAATGAAAATTTTGCCAAATATGTATTAACTTCATTCGGTTACTCTAATTTAATCAAAAGTTATCGCGAACCTTATGTTATAGTATCTAATGGTAAAAAAATGTATCGTTCC
>CASERA010000041.1 GCA_949290175.1 uncultured Ruminococcus sp. | reverse complement strand
TGAAGGCATTTCGAAAGACTCTGGAAATCAAAGGTGCATTTGTAAGTGGTGAAATTGGTTTACCGTATATTATTCAGACAGCCAGAAAATATAGAATGAATGACTTGATCTGTGAGTTTATCTTGAAACCAGAGCATCCGTCTTACTATGCGTTTGTGTTAGATGGAGAGACTACCTTGGGAGAATACTGGGAGTCGAATCCAAGAAGTCACTGCCATGATATGATGGGGCATATTATAGAATGGTATTATAATGGAATTGCAGGAATCCTTCCAGAGGAACCGGGATTTAAAAAAATAACAGTTCGGCCATATCTGCCGGAAAGTATGAAGGAATTTACATGTAGTTATGCATCTGTAAATGGTACAATCCGAGTAGAAGTAAGGGAGCAGGAAGCATGTATTCAGGTTCAAGTGCAGGTGCCGGAGGAGATTGCCTTCCAGATTGATATATCTAATTTGAAAAGAAATGGAAAGAAAGTAAAGATTCTGAAGTAACGAAAAACAGGGGTAAACGTCACCCCTGTTTTTAATGTCTTGGGGATTCTTTGACAATTAAAATAGCCTGTATGATGGCACTTATGACATTTGCACCGTATTCATCCTCTGCCGTCTTCCGCTTTTCTGTATTATTCTCTTTCATAATCGTGTACCGTGGAGCCAATCGGTTCAGGGCAATTGCTGCAATATCTTTTTTGCATTTGCTGCACTTACAGCAGTTGAATCTTTCCAGTGTGCTGTCCAGCCTGGAAAGTACAAGGTCTTCCATAACATTCACCAGTTTGATATCCTGGGAGTTCGAGGGTTGTGCGGGATTCTCATTTGATATATATTGACCTGCAGGCATCAATTTGTCATATATGGTTTCTTCGTTAGTTTCTTGTTTGTTTTTTATCATAGTAATAGCCTCTTTTCTGGTAGTATTATAGCAAGCTTGGTATATGTTTACAAGGAAGCGCTCGGAATAAAATTTTAAGTCAACAATAAAATTTTCGGAAACAGTAAAGTTTTGATAAGGATGGTACGATAGTATAAGATAGAGTGCCTATGATAAAGAAAGAGGGTGTTAGGATGGAAGTAAAGATTACAGGCGGTTATGCGGTTTATAAAAATATGATGAATAGCATCAAAAAGAGTGAAAATCCGGTACATATACCTGGTGAATCGGATAAAAAAATATTTGGAGACAGACATCAGGATGAAATTATCATCAGTGAAGACGGAATGAGGAAGCGGGAAGCTGCACAAGCAGCCGAGAGTCTTTACCGGGCAATGGGACAGGAAGTAAAAGCAGACCGGATTGAACAATTAAAGCAACAGATTCAGGATGGAACTTACAGAGTATCTTCCGAGATACTTGCGGGACGTCTGCTGCCTTAGAATGTGTAAAATATAAATGGAAGGAAGAGCTGTATGGAACAGATCATCAGTTTTTTGAGGGAATATGCCTCTTTCTTTGAGGATGCTGAGGTAAAACAGCAGAAGAAATTGGAAGTGCTGACCAGGGGAGAACTTGCAGGCATTGAAGAGACAATCGTGATGCAGCAGGCATTGGATAAGCAAATGGAAAATATAGAGCGCCGTCGTATAGAGATTTTTAGGCAGGCGGGATATGAAGGAAAAAGATTTCGCGAAGTGATAGAAAAAGCGGAGGGAGTACAGAAAGAAGAATTGGAAGTACTTTATCAGGAGATTGATAAAAGTATTGGGAATATAAAGTTTTTGAATCAAAAGTGTATGAAGCTGGCTTGGACTGCACTCGCAGGTATGGGCGTAATTACCCGGGAACATGGGAAAAGTACACAGGGATATCAGCAGATTAGGAGAAGCAGCGGCTCTATTCTGCAAACAAAAGTTTAAGAAAGAAGGTGAAGTGTTTGAGACCTACATTTATGGGGTTAGAGACAGCAAAGCGCGGTATCATAGTGAATCAGAAGGCATTGGATATTGTGGGGAATAATATAAGCAACATAAAAACGAAGGGATATACAAGGCAGCGTCTGGATACGGTATCTGTTCATGTAGGCGGCGGTTCCCATCTTCCGACAACATCGGTTCCTCTGGCGGGGCAGGGTGTATCGGCAGTGGGTGTAGGTCAGATACGTAATGCATTTCTGGACAGCAAATTCCGGGAAGAGTATGGGGATGTGGGGTATTATGACCAGCGTCAAGCCATGCTCAGTGAGATTGAGGCGGCAATCAGTGATCCGGAAATAGAAGGAACGGGGATTAAAGACGCGTTCTCGTCTTTGCTTACGGCATTGACAAAGTTCAGTGAAAATCCTTACCAGGAGACACAGGCTAATATTGTCCGATCTGCATTTACGGGAGTGACACAGAGTCTGAATGAGTATGCACGGAAGCTGGGTACAATTCGAGAGCAGCAGCAGACAGATCTGAGTATTTCAGTAGAAGATATTAATTCTAAGTTTGAACAGCTTGCAGAGTTAAATGAGGCAATTGTAACAGAAGTATTTACAAATTCCGACTATGACGGAGAGAACTACGGTCCGAATGAACTTTTAGACCAGAGAAATCTTATTTTGGATGAGTTGTCCAGATACGGAAAATTAGAAGTGATTCAAAAGGATGACGGCGGCATCCGGGTAAAGTTTAATGACCACATTGCGGTGGATGGCAGCGGAAACCGCTACACTGCAGACAGCATACGGATTGGAGCGGACAGTGTAAGTCTTGCCTGGAGCAGTACACAGGAGCAGATGAAGCTTCCAACCGGTGCCCTTAAAGGTTATGTGGATGTTCTCAATGGTGCCAGTCAGTATGATAAGGGAATTCCTTATTATCAAGAGAAGCTGGATGATTTGGCGCAGAATCTTGTGGCAGCGTTCAACAGTGTAATTCCTAACGATAACGGAGAGTCGGGATATAAGGAGCTTCTTAGCGGTGAAGATGGGACTGTGACAGCAGCAAATATTTCAATCGGTGAGCAGTGGCTGGTGGATGTTAATTTTGTAATACAGCAGAACCCGGATGGAGAGATGGATAATACACATGTATTGAATATGAAGAATCTTCTGGATAAGGATTTTACATTCAATGGAGAGTTCACGGGAACTTTCAGTGAGTTTGTAACGTATATTACAACGTCTCTGGGAAGTGATATGACACTGAATCAGGCTAGGCTGGATGCATCAGTTTCAACTGCAGAGAGTGTAGATGAGCAACGGATGTCGGTATCCGGTGTTTCCCTGAATGAAGAGGGAGTGGAGATGATGACTTACAACAAAGCATATCAGGCATTGGCACGTATGATGACAACCATGGATGAACAGCTGGATGTTCTGATTAATAAGACTGGACTTGTAGGACGTTAAAGGAGGAAATAGGATGAGAATTATAGAGAATGCATTGAGTCAGACTTATCTGAAGAATTTACAGAGGAATATGTCAGATTTGTCTGCATCCAATCTGAAGTTGTCCTCCGGCAGAAATTTCAATCACGTTTCCGAAGATACAGGAAGTGCGGCGAGAGCATTTGTGGTACGAGATCAGCTTTCTAAGAATCAGGAGTACGTCAATACTGTACAGAATGCAATTGGAGAATTAGATACTGCGGATGACAGTATTATGACAGTGAGTTCTATCTTGAAAACTGTCTATGAAAGAGTCACCATTGCAAACGGAGGAACGAAGTCTCAGGAAGACCTGAATGCAATTGCAGAAGAATTGAATGGATTGAAGAATGAGATTTTACAGACAATGAATGCCAGATATGGGGATAAATTTTTATTTGCGGGCTCAAATAATAATGAGCCGCCTTTTACAGTGGATGAAGACGGGAAGCTTTTGTTCAACGGAGTCTTGGTAGACGATGCCGCGGCATCAACTGATTTTAATGAAAATAAAGTGGTTTATCTGGATATTGGATTCGGAATGACATCTGAACCTGGTGGAATCAATGCACAGACGGGAATAAAGATATCTACTTCCGGAGTGGATGCATTAGGATATGGCAAAGATGAAACAGGAGAGCCAAATAATATTTATAGTATTATTTCGCAGATTCAGGAACAGTTAAGGGCGGGAGACCTGGAAGGTTCGGGAAACAGTTTGAATCATCTGAAAAAGTCTGAAGAAAAGTTGTCTGCATGTATCGCAGAAATCGGTACACGCCAGAGTACCCTGGACAGGGCTAAGGACAGGTTGGATGCGGAAGCAATCAATCTTCAGTCTCGTCAGAATGATTTGGAAGCCGTTTCACTGGAGAGAGAATCGATAAATAATAAATCCTATGAAATGGCATGGATGGTGACATTACAACTTGGCTCCAGCATTATTCCACCGTCTATTTTTGATTTTATGAGTTAAGCAAAATAAGAGAGGATTAAAAATGAATGTGCTGAAAATTTCTACGACTCCAATTGCATTGTCTATGACTTCACAGAGAGCAAGGTTAGAGTGCGAAATTCCCAATTCACAAGTGGGGATTGTCAGTCAGCCGGGCAGACTGCAGATGAGGTCGGAGCATATAAAAGTGAATATTGATACATTTGATGCAAGACAGAGTATAGGCTGCGGGGCAGGTGAAGCTGCTGCACGATATGCAGAGATGGGTAACCAGCTGGCTCAGATTCAAAACGGAATTAAACCGACAGATGTGGTTAGACAGTGTACGATGCCGGAGCCGGTGATTGATACTTTCGAAGCGGATTATGTACCGGGGAAATTAGAAATTAATATAGAGCAGTACCCGAAGGTGGAAATTGAGTATGTGGCAGATCCTCTATATGTGCCGCCGCGTGCCAATCCCAATTATGAAGAATAGAAGCTGATAAAGCAGTTACATCATGGGAGGACATAAAAGTGCAGATAGAAACAAGAGATTTTGGGATAATTGACGTTGATGAAAAAAATATTATTACATTTAAACAACCGGTTTTTGGATTTGAAGAGTATACACGGTATGTGCTGATATCGGATTCGAACATGGGCAGCGGTATCTGCTGGCTGCAGTCTGTAGAGGAGAAATCGGTCTGTTTTATATTGATGAATCCTCTTGAAGTTTGTAAAGATTACACTCCGGTCGTTAGACAGGACGTTTTGTTTACCTTACAGGCGGCTCCGGAAGACAATCTGGATTGCTGGGTTATTACGGTAATTGGAAAGACATTTCAGGATTCTACGGTGAACTTGAAGAGTCCGATTATCATTAATCATAAGATGAATTATGCGGTACAGGTAATCTTGGAGCAGGATTACCCGATACGCAAAAGAATATTGGACCGGGAGAGAGAGGGATAGCAGATGCTGGTATTAACGAGAAAAAAAGGAGAGTCTATCAAAATTGGAGATGACATCGAGATTTTTATCACGGATATCAAAGGTGACAAAGTGCGTCTTGGAATTTCTGCCCCTCCGGATAAGAAGATTACCCGTACCGAACTTTATCTGACAGTGGAAAATAATAAAGAAGCAGCTGATAAGGTTGAACTTCTGAAAGTTTTCCAGTTGTCCCGAAGCTTGCGTGGAGCGGAAGAAGGAAAGCAGTATAGTGAGATAAAGGAGGATTCCAATGAAGGTAGATGAGCAGGTGCTGGAGTCGTTGAATCGGAAAAAAGCATATTTTCTGGAATATGAGGAGGAAACAAAGAAACTCCATTCAAATGGGGAGGATGCCGTAGAGCGGGTTCAGGAGGCAATGGCTGCCAGGCAGAGACTGATAGAGCTGATTGATGAAGTTGATGCACAAATCCGTAAGCAGTGCGGTGACACAAAAGAGGGAAGGCTCTTATTGGAAGCTTGTAAAAACCGTTGTGAATACAAAGAACTTTTACCGGGGTATCAGGCAGTTTATAACGCAGGGCAGCAGATATTTCAAATTATGACAAGAATACAAAATGAGGAAAAACTGGCGTCTGTCAATATGCGTAACATTATCGAACGTTTACAGGAGCAGATACGGCAGAACAGACAGGCATCCAAAGTGTCGGGATATTTAAAGAATATGAATTACAGCAGTGATGCTAAAAAGGGCTTTTTATATAATGATAAAAGGTAGGAGGTAGATATATGGCATCTATTAATTCCACACAGAGTGTAACCACAGGCAGTATGATGCCGGGATTAGTATCTGGTTTGGATAC
>CASERA010000040.1 GCA_949290175.1 uncultured Ruminococcus sp. | reverse complement strand
CAGAGAGATTCCATTTGGAGCCGGGCATGTAGATTTTGAATCCGGAATCCGAAAAGCGTGGGAACTTGGAGTGCGTCGCTTTATGACAGAATTCTGGTATACGGGAAGTTCTCAGTGGGAGGATGACTTGAATTTTGCGGTAAATAAAATGACGTCAATTTTAGACCGGCAGTGTTAGGAGGGAAAATGGTGAAAGTAAATAAGAAAGTGATTTCAAATTTGAAAAAGTGCTATTCCATCGCACCTCTTTATTATGAAGGAAAGAAACATATATTGGTGGCAGCTGAAAAACAGGATCCATGCTATCTTTTTGATATGGATGGAAAACAGGAGGATGTAGTGTGGACAGGACCAGGTGGTGTAATGAGTATGGTACAGGTTCCGGGAAGCGATGGGATATTTCTAGCAACTCACAAATTTTATTCGCCGAATGACTCTAAAGAGGCTAAAATAGTTGTTGTATCACCGGGAAAGAATGGAAAATGGCAGATAAGGACTTTGGTAGATTTGCCGCATGTGCACCGATTTGATATTGTTACCAGAAACGGAGTAAATTATCTGATTGTATGTACTTTGAAATCTGGTCATGCGTATAAAGATGACTGGTCCATGCCCGGCAAAGTCTATGCGGCAGTCCTGCCAGAAGATTTTGGGAAATTTGATGAAGACCATCAGCTTGAGTTGTCGGTCATAAAAGAGAATATGCTGAAGAATCATGGATATTATAAAGTAGAGGACTGCGGCACAGATACCTGTCTGATTTCTTGTGATGATGGGGTTTATCAGTTCATACCTCCTATGGATCCGAATGCGAATTGGGAAATACGTTGCCTGATCCATGAAGCGGCGAGTGATGCGGTTCTGGTGGATATGGATGGTGACAAAGAAAAAGAACTGATACTGATTTCACAATTTCATGGGAAACATATTTATATATATAAAAAAGTAAATGGAGAATATTGTAAAGTATACAGCTATGATACTGCCGAGTTTGCTCATGCGATATACGGCGGAAGTCTTCTTGGAAGTCCAGCAGTGATCATTGGGCACAGAAAAGGAACCAGAAATCTTTTGTTGTTTACATACGATATATATGAAGGAAAATACAGAGTAGATGTTCTGGATGAAGACTGTGGATCGGCCAATGTGTTCAAGTTCATTCGGGACGGTGAGGAAGTGTTGGTATCTGCAAATAGGGAAACGGATGAGGTCGCAATGTATACGTTTGAGCATAAAGGGAGAGAAAACGATGCTGGAACAGTTAAAAAAAGAAGTTTATGAAGCCAATATACTTTTGCCAAAGTACGGGCTTGTAACATTTACCTGGGGAAATGTCAGCGGGATTGACAGAAAAAGTGGATTATTCGTCATCAAACCAAGTGGTGTAGAGTATGAGAGGCTAATGCCGGAGGATATGGTAGTTGTTGATCTGAATGGAAAAAAAGTAGAAGGGAGATATAATCCATCTTCCGATACACCAACCCATGTTGTGCTGTACAATCGTTTTCCGAAAGTTGGAGGCATTGTGCATACACATTCATCCTGGGCAACATCCTGGGCTCAGGCGGGGAGAGGGATTCCTTGTTATGGGACCACCCATGCGGATTATATTTATGGAGAAATTCCTTGTGTACGTAATCTGATAAAGGAAGAGATTGAAGATGCTTATGAAAAAAATACAGGAATTTTAATAGCGGAAGAATTCGAAAAGCAGGAGAAAGATTATCAGGCAGTTTCTGCAGTGCTCTGCAAAAATCATGGTGTATTTACATGGGGAAAGGATGCAAAAGAGGCGGTTCATAATGCGGTTGTGACAGAGGAAGTGGCAAAGATGGCTGCAAGATGCGAGATGCTCAATGCAAATGTGAAACCAGATCCACAGGAACTCCAGGATAAGCATTATTATAGGAAACATGGAGAAAATGCATATTATGGACAGGGGCAGGGTGAATGACAAAAGCAGTATTTTTTGATATCGATGGTACGATTTATGATTATTCACGAGCAAATGCTCTGGCGGTGGAAAAAGTAAAAGAATACTGTGAATGTAAACTGGAAATTTCAGCGTTGGAATATGAACAGATGATCAAAGAAGCGCAGAAGACTGCACATTCTCGAATAGGAGGAGGAGCAGCACTTCACAATAGACTGATCAGATTTCAGTGCCTCCTGGAACTTATGGAAAAGCCTTTATTTCCTCATGCGGAAAATCTGTATCATTGTTACTGGAATACGTTGATTTCTGCTGCAGAACCGGAGCCAGGGCTTCTGGATGTTTTCGAGGAACTGAAGAAGAGAGGAATCTATGTCGGAATTGGAACCAATATGACGGCCGATATTCAGTACCGTAAACTGGACAGTTTGGGACTTGGACCGTGGATTGATGGAATTGTGACTAGTGAGGAAGTGGGGGTGGAAAAACCAGATAAGAAATTGTTTCTTTTGTGTGCTCAAAAAGCAGGAGTTTCTCCGCAGGAGTGTGTATTTATTGGAGATAGTGTAAAAGATGATATTCTGGGAGCATGTCATGCAGGAATGGAAGGAGTTCTTTACCAAAAAGAAGATGGAGAACGGGAAGAAAATTCTGCAGGAATGTATACTGTAATTCATCATTTTGATGAGTGTATAGGAGTATTAAAATTAATTTAAGATCAAAAGTGCTTTGAAGGCAGCAATATTGCTTTTGAAGCATTTTTTATTTGTGAATGCATCCTGTTTTTGTTGTAAAATTTACAGAAAATCCAAAAAAATTCCAAGAGTAAGAACAAAGAAAGCGATACAATCCACATAGAAATGATTTAGGAGGTTCATATAGAATGAAGGAGGAACAATTAAAGAGATTGGAAACGGTTTTCTCAAAAGTAGACAGAGATGAAGAACTGACAAGAGACGAAGCAATCGAACTTCTGAAAATTGATAATCACTCAGACGTATTCTACAGGCTTCTTGCCAAGGCAAACGAACTGACGCAGAAAGAGTACGGAAACAGAGGCTATGTATTTGCACAGATTGGCTTAAACAGTGCACCTTGTCCGGGAAATTGCAAGTTCTGCTCAATGGGCTGTGAAAATTTTATGGTAGAAGAAGAAACAGAAAAAAGCATGGAAGAAGTGGTTAGTGAAGCAAAAAAAGCACTCTCTCAGAAAATAGATGCCTTATTTCTGATGACAACAGCGGATTATGATTTGGATAAATTTCTTGAAATTTCGGCGAAGGTAAAGGAAGTTATCCCGGCGGATGTGATGTTGGTTGCCAATATTGGTGATTTTGAGCTAGAGACCGCAAAACGTTTAAAAGAAACCGGATTTACAGGTGTGTATCACATTGTACGTTTGAATGAAGGGATTGATACTGCATTGGATCCGGTAAAGAGGATTCATACGCTGGATGCAGTTCGTGAAGTAGGGATGGAACTGATCTATTGTGTAGAACCTATTGGTCCGGAACATACATACGAACAGATTGTAGATGAAATGTTAAGAGCAAGGGAATATCATGTGAATATTATGGCCTGTATGAAGCGGGTTGGAGTGAAAGGAACGCCTCTCTACGACAAAGGAGAAATAACGGATTTGGAACTGACAAAGATTGCAGCTGTAACTCGTCTTGTGGCAAGGCCGAAAAAATCCATGAATGTACATGAGCCAAAGCAGATGACATTGTTGGCAGGCGTCAATCAGTTATATGCAGAAATTGGGATCAACCCAAGAGACTGTGCAGTGGAGACCAGAAATAACAGAGGTTTTTCGGTTGCAGAAGTAAAAGATATGCTGCACCAGATGGGATACAGAACGAAGTAAATTTATAAAAGAAAGAGAGGATTTAAGAAATGACATCGAAAGAAATATTGATTAGGACACTGAAACACGAGGCGGTAGATCAGGTGGCATGGGTACCATTCGCAGGGGTACATGCAGGGAAACTACTTGGTTATACTGCAACAGAAGTACTTCAGAATGAGGAAAAATTATTTCGGTCCTTAATGGAAGTAAACAAACTATATAAACCGTCAGGGCAGCCAGTCATTTTTGATTTGCAGGTAGAGGCAGAGTGTCTTGGATGCGATTTGGTATGGTCAGATGATGCGCCGCCGTCCGTATCCAAGCATCCGCTGGAGGGGGAAGAAGAGCTGGAGACACCATGTTATTGTACGCTCCCTACAAAGGAATCTGGAAGAATTCCCATGATTCTGAATGTGATGAAGCGTATGAAAGAAGCGGTAGGAGAAACGACTGCTCTGTATGGACTGATCTGCGGTCCGTTTACACTGGCAACTCATCTCCGGGGAAATGATATTTTCATGGATATGTATGATGATGAAGAAGCTGTAAAAAAATTTCTTTCATACTGCGTTGCAGTGGCAATGAAAATGGCAGACTATTATATCGAAGCAGGAATGGATGTCATTGCAGTGGTGGATCCTTTGATTTCGCAGATTTCATCCGATCATTTTGAACAGTTTATGTATGAACCGTTTACAGAATTATTTGATCATATCCGGGAAGCCGGGGCGTATTCTTCATTCTTTGTATGTGGAGATGCAACCAGAAACATTGAGATAATGTGTAAAACAGGTCCGGATTCAATTTCTATTGATGAAAACGTAGATCTTCTTGCAGCAAAAAAGATTACCGATTCCTACAATGTGGCGATTGGAGGAAATATTCCGCTGACTACAGTGATGTTGCATGGAAGTCAGCAGGATAATATGAAATTTGTAGTAGACTTACTGAGTCAGATGGAAGATAAGCGGAATTTTATTCTTGCACCAGGATGTGATATGCCATATGATGTTCCGGTAGAGAATACGATTGGAATTGTACAGGCAATCCGGGAAACGGATTCTGTACGTGAAATGCTGAAAAATTATGTGGCACAGGACGATTCAATCGAGGTGGAACTTCCGGATTACGAACATCTTAAAAAGCCATTGGTGGAAGTATTTACCCTGGATTCTGCCACCTGTGCAGCATGTACCTATATGATGGGAGCTGCAAATGAGGCAAAGAAAAACTTTGGTGATGCTATAGATCTGATAGAATATAAATTTACAAAGAAAGAGAACATTGTGAGATGTAAGAAAATGGGGGTTCCGAACCTGCCGTCCATGTATATTAATGGAGAATTGAAATTTCGGTCACTTGTTCCGACAAAGGAAGAACTGGAAGATGCAATCTGTGCGGTGATGAAGAAATGAGCAGACTGTATCTGATTACCGGTTTTCTGGGGGCCGGAAAGACTACGTTTTTAAAAAAAATGCTGAAAATGTTTTCGAATCAAAGGGTTCATGTTATTGTGAATGAATTCGGAAAGGAAGGTGTTGATGGAGAACTGCTGGGGGAAATTGGAGTGGTTGTAGATGAGATTAATAATGGCTCCATATTTTGTTCTTGTAGGCTGGATAAATTTGAAGAGGTTCTGGGGGATGTATTAAAAGAAAAACCGGATATCATTCTTGTGGAGGCATCAGGCTTGTCGGATCCAACGAATGTCAGGAAAATATTGCATCAAAAAGACAAGTTTCCGGATGTGGAATATATGGGAAGCATCTGTTTAATAGATGCGCAGCAGTTCCTAAAAGTCTATGAGACTGCTACGGTTGTGAAAAAACAACTCAATGTCAGTGACATGGTTCTTTTGAATAAAAAGGATCTTGTTTTGAAAGAACAGCTGGAAATGGCGAAAAAAAGAATTTATGCACACAGGCCAGATGTTTCGGTGTATGAGACTGTATACGCAGATATGAGGATGGAGTGGCTGACTCAGCTTAAAAACAAGAAGGAAGAATGTGAAGGAGAGCTATTTCAGAGTGCTGAGATCACACTGCGGAAATATATACTGTATATCAAAAAAAACACAAAACTGGCCACACTGGAGAATTTCTTAAAAATGATTATGGATGATACTTTTCGGATCAAGGGTTTTGTTTATACAGAGAGGACTTGGTATCTGATCAACTGTGTGGGAAATATATTCTGTGCAGAACCCTACGGAGAAAAAAAAGAGAAGGGTGACAATAAATTGGT
>CASERA010000039.1 GCA_949290175.1 uncultured Ruminococcus sp. | reverse complement strand
TTTCATATATGCCGAAATAGCTCAGTCGGTAGAGCACTTCACTCGTAATGAAGGGGTCGTCGGTTCAAGTCCGATTTCCAGCTGGTCTAAAGACAGAAAGAGTTGGAAACAAGCGTAATTTTGCAGTTTTCAACTCTTTTTTTCATTCCAAAAGTGAACTAAATTGAATTATTTGCCCCCTGTCTGCCCCCTGAAAATGATACAGTATTCTCCCCGGAGCCGCAAGCCCCGGGGATGTTTTTATTTCACGCCTAGGAAAAGCACCCAGCTATTCGCCAGATGCTCTTCTATTTACTGTTCGCTATTTACTTCCTCGATGAATTCTTTCATCATCTTTGTAAGCTGACCTGCAGCACTGACACCTGCCTTTTTACATGCTTCTGCATAAGCGTCAACTACTTCCTTTTTCAACTTATATGATTTTGATACCCAGCCAGCTTTCTTCTCATACTTTCTCGTTGCCACTGTCTGTGGCTTCGGATTGCCTATTGGCATTTTTCCACCTCCTCCACAATTTTTTTCTACTACCTTTGCAAAATCTAACTATTCTAGCTCTCTTCCCATATGCACTGTCAGCTGATTATACGGTATCTCTATCTGCTCCGCATCAAATGTTAGTTTAATGTTTTCCAGAAGCTCCCATCTGGTTGCCCAGTATTCTTCTGTTTTCACCCACGCACGCAAGCCCAGTATCACTGCACTTTCCGCAAGTGAATCAACAAATACTTTTATATCCTCATCCTGAATAATTGCAGGATTATTTTTCAACAGACCTTCAATCAACTCTTTGGCATGCTTCAAATCGGCCTTATAGGAAATCCCCACCTTGAGATCCAGCTGTCGCTCCGGTCTGGCAGTTACATTCGTCAAACTACTATTAGAAAGCGTACCATTCGGAATAACAATTGTCTTGTTATCCACAGTTGTCAACTTGGTATAAAAAATCTGAATTACCTTAACGGTACCCTCTGTTCCATCATTTGTCACAATAATGTAATCCCCCACCACAAATGGTTTCAATAAAAGAATCAATACGCCTCCGGCAAAATTGGAAAGACTGCCTTGTAATGCTAAACCAATTGCTACACCTCCGGATGCAATCAAAGCTGCTACTGAAGATGATTCCACTCCAAATTTTGTTGCAATGGTAAACAAAAGTAACGCATATAAACCAAATTTTAGAAAAGAATCTACAAACTGAATAACTCCTGTATCCGCATTGGCGCGCTGCATAGAATGTCTCACCAGCTTTTGAATCCCATGTATAACCGCTCTGCCAATAAAAAAGAACACAATAGCTAAGATTACTCGAATCCCAAATGCAATCAATGTTGGCAGCTGATCCTGAAACCACTGTACAAACTGGTTTACATTCTGTGCCACTTCTTCCGATGACTGAACTGCATCTCCCAATACATCCTGAACATCCTGGACATTCTGTACTTTTTCCGCTATAAAAAACATATTTTTATTCCTCCTTTAATGCAAGAAATGCACACAGATTTCCTCGTTTATCTCCCGCTTGCCTGTGGGAGTACATAATCTCACTATTACAGTGTGTACACAGATTGGTTACTGCAATATGTTCCGGTAAAATTCCACCTTCTCTGAAAATCAATTCATTCGCTTTCCAGAGATTCAACTGGTACTTTCCATTTGCTTTCTTATAAAACAATTCCGGCCAGAACTCTTCCTGAAAATTCTCCTGGAACAGTATTATCACATTCTCACTGACCTCATAACAATTTTGACAGATGGAAGGCCCTACGGCAGCCAGGATATCTTCTGGATTGGAACCATATTCACGACACATCTTATCTATTGTAACCCTGCCAATTTTTCCAACGGTTCCCCGCCATCCTGAATGACTCAAACCAATTACTTTCTTTACGGGATCCACAAAATATAATGGCACACAATCTGCATAAAAGGTAACCAGACAGATTCCCGGTATATTCGTAACCAGTCCATCCACATCACTGTAAGTGCGAGGTTTTATAATCCCACATCCCCTGTCTTCTTCTGACACAATACGAACATTCGTTGTATGCGTCTGATGTGTAAACACCATATCTTCACATCGAATTCCCATTGCATTTCCGATTCTCCTGAAATTCTCTTTTACCCTTTCTTCAGCATCTCCTCTGGTAAAACTGAGATTGAGAGAAGAATAACATCCCTGGCTGACTCCACCCAGGCGAGTGGAAAATCCATGCTTCACAATCCCTGTATTTTGAAATAACGGATATTCCAGATAAGGAGTATCCGCTTCAATTTCATCAAATATATGTTCCTCATCCTTATAACGAAGTCCTAAACTCATCCTCTCTCCCTTTCTTCTCATTATTTTACATGATTTTTTTATACTCCTTGAAAGGCATTCTTTATATGAAGAAATTCCTTTCCTTTAATTCCAATCACATCGAATCTTGCCGGATAATCTATTTTTCCGTGAACCGTCATATAGTGCAGAGCACACCGGTATATCCGCTGCTGCTTTCTTAAATCCACTGCCTCCAGAGGATTCCCCTTCGCATCTGTTTTTCGGTATTTCACCTCGCAAAACACAAGATATTCTTCATCCTCTGCAATCAAATCGATTTCTCCTGCACGGCACCGATAATTATATTCCAGGATTCGATAACCTTTTTCTTCTAAAAATGCGCCGGCAGCCCGCTCATAGGCAGTGCCGACGCTTCTGTTATTTTGGCGCATAACTTTATTCATCTGTACAAAAACACCACATTTTTTTCTTTTATAAACTTAAATATTTAAATAAAATTCATAATAAAACTTTTTCTATGAATCGGTGTAGGTCCCAGTCTCTTCAACGCCTCTATATGAGCTGCTGAACCATATCCTTTATTGTCCGCAAATCCATATCCTGGCAGCACTTTATCATATTCTATCATCAGACGGTCTCTTGTCACCTTTGCAAGAATGCTGGCTGCTGCAATGGATACACTCTTCGCATCACCTTTGATAATCGGCACCTGCTGAATGGGCATTTCCGGAATCGTCACTGCATCATTCAACAGCAAATCCGGCATAATATTTAAATTATGGACAGCTTCCCGCATCGCCTCATATGTTGCCTGGAGAATATTGATTTCATCAATTCTGGCAGGACTTGACATTCCAATCCCTACCGCAATGGCTTTTTCCTGTATTTCGTCATACAACTCCTCTCTGCGTTTTGCAGATAATTTCTTGGAGTCATTTAAATACAATATTTCACAATCTTCCGGCAAAATCACTGCTCCCGCTACAACAGGTCCCGCCAGTGGTCCCCGTCCTGCTTCATCAATTCCACAAATAAGACTGTAATCTGCATATTTATGCTCAAATTCTCTCATCTGCTTCAGACGCTCTCTTTCATCTGCCAGCTTTCTCTCCTGTTTTTGGTATTTTTGTATCAGATTCTGCACCCCTACCCGAGTATCACAAGCATATATCTCATACAGTTCTTTTTTATTTTCTCCTGCAAGCTCAAATTCTTTTTTAATTTCACTGATACTTTTCATCTTACTGTACTTCCCATTATTTTCTGTTCTCCCCGGGGGTCTGTTTCTGAACGATAATTAATCATGCTTAATAAATCCAATCCTGTCCAACGGCCAGACTCTTACCCACGCACGTCCAATCAAGTCTTTTCTATTTAA
>CASERA010000038.1 GCA_949290175.1 uncultured Ruminococcus sp. | reverse complement strand
TTCGGACCTGCCTCTGCGATGTTCTCCGGCATGTTCGGGTATTTCTTTGCAAAGTTATCCTGGAACATCTTAGCCAGTTTTTTAGCCTGTGCATCATAAGCATCCTTATCAGCCCATGTATCACGCGGATTCATGATTTCATCCGGTACATTCGGACAAGACTGCGGGATATCAAGATTGAATACATCATCATGCTTATATTCTACGTTATCGAAACTTCCGTTCAGAGCTGCAGTTACCATTGCACGTGTATATTTCAGCTTCATACGGCTTCCAACTCCGTAAGGACCGCCTGTCCATCCAGTGTTTACAAGATAAACTTTTGTATTGTATTTCTCGATTCTTTCTCCAAGCATATTCGCATATACAGATGGATCCATCGGCATGAACGGCTCACCAAACAGTGTAGAGAATGTCGGCTGCGGCTCAGTGATTCCTCGCTCTGTACCAGCCAGTTTTGATGTAAATCCTGTTACAAAGTGGTACATCGCTGCATCTTCATCCAGTCTTGCAATCGGAGGAAGTACACCGAATGCATCTGCTGTTAAGAAGATAACTACCTTCGGAATTCCACCTACTCCAGGAATCTGTGCATTAGAAATGTAATCTACCGGATATCCTACACGCGTATTCTCTGTCAGAGAATCATCCTCAAAATTCAGTTCGCGTGTTTCTTCATCCATAACCACGTTTTCTACAAGGCTTCCAAATTTGATTGCATTGTAGATTTCCGGTTCATTTTCTTCTGTGAGGTTAATGCATTTTGCGTAGCATCCACCTTCAAAATTGAAGATACCTCTTTCAGACCAGCCATGCTCATCATCACCAATCAGTTTACGATTCGGGTCAGCGGACAGTGTTGTTTTACCTGTTCCGGACAGACCAAAGAATACTGCTGTTTCTTTTGTCTCAGGGTCCATATTTGCAGAACAGTGCATTGGGAGCACACCCTCTTTTGGCATCAGGAAGTTCATTACTGAGAATACTGATTTTTTCATCTCTCCTGAATACTGAGTTCCACAGATAAGAACCAGTTTCTCTTCGTAATCTACCATAATAGCCGCTTCAGAGTTTACTCCGTCAATTTCCGGAATACATTTGAATCCCGGTGCAGCAATTACTGTAAAGTCCGGTTCTCCATAATTTGCCAGTTCTTCTGCTGTAGGACGGATTAACAGATCACGGATGAACAGGTTCTGGCTTGCCAACTCATTCACAATACGGAATTTTCTTGTACAAACCGGATCAGCTCCCGCCATACCGTCAAACAGAAAGATTTCTCTATTCTGAAGATATGCAACTACTTTTGCTTTAATTGCATCAAATTTAGCTTTCTCAATTGGAACATTCACATTGCCCCATGCGATATCATCATGTACAGCAGGTGTATCCACGATGAATTTATCTTTCGGTGAACGTCCTGTATATTTGCCTGTAGTGACTACCAGTGCTCCTGTATTGGAGAGTTTACCCTCGCCTCTTTTAATTGCAGCTTCTGTCAACTGTGCAGGTGTCAAGTTACGATAAACTGCTTTCGGGTTAATGATACCCAGTTTTTCAATTCCGTATGTTTCCATTGTTCAACCTCCTGATAACTTTTCTTTTTGTATTTTGCAAGATTTAATTTCCATTCCTGCAAAACTGGTTATTTTTTTACACAAAGACTATTATACACCGTTTTCCCTAATTTTCCAATATAAATTTGAAAAATCGAAGAAATTTTACATCTTTTTTATAATTGATACTCTGGTAAAGACTATCTATTCAAGAAAGTTAAGAGTTTCATTTATTCAATTTTCAAAAATTTTACCTTTCCTTTTCAGTTGGTTTTCCGCGTAATCTCCCACTTTCCAGTCCGATATTCCATAAAAGAAATCAGATAGTTTACCAGCCACCCAAGGGGCACTGCTGCCCATACCATTTGAATTCCAAATCGGGGAGCATACACTGCGGCAACCGCTACGCGGATACTCAAGTTTACAAGGTTTGCAATTGTGAAAACCTTCATATCTCCCGCACCTCTTAGTACTCCGTCCGTTATCATTTTCAAACCAATCAATACAAAAAACCATCCCATAAACCGCAGACACTGCATTCCAGTCTGCCGTGCAAGTATTGTTCCCTCGTCCCCTAAAAACATTCCGATTAAAGCGCCGTATCCAAACTCCAGAACGATAAGAATAAAAAGAGCAAATCCAAACACAATACCATACCCTGTATGATACCCCTGCTTTACCCGCTCTATTTTATGTGCCCCGATATTCTGTGCTGTATAGGCTGAAATTGCATTCCCCATAGCCGCCATAGGCACCATACAAAGATTTTCTACGCGCATGGCTGCAGAAAAACCCGCCAGCACCTCTGCACCAAAACTATTTACAACCGACTGTACCAGCATCATTCCAATCGATACGGCAGACTGCTGCAAAATGGACGGCATGGCAACTCTCGTCATCTCACGAAATGCTTTTTTTTCAAACCATCCCAAACTATCTGCCGTGGAATATGTTCTCAACTCTCTGATAAAAATAAAAAACGATAAAAATGCGGAAATCCCTTGTGCAATTAATGTTGCCCATGCAACTCCTGCCACACCCAAATGCAGGCTGCAGACAAAAAAGATATCGAGCACAATATTAAATACAGATGAAAAAATCAACAGATACAAGGGAATCCTTGATCTACCCAATGCATTAAACATCGCAGACAACACATTATACATAAACAGAAATGGAAGTCCCAGGAAATAGATTTTCAAATATTCTACTGCCTGCCCTAATATATTCCCGGGAGTATTCAGTGCTGTCATAATCTGCCTTGAAAACAGAAAACCGAAAACTCCCAGCACAATACTGAGCACTAAAAATGAGGTCAGTGCCGTCCGGATAGAGCTTTTCATCTGCTTATAGTCCCCTGCTCCAAAGTACTGCCCTGTAATGACAGATGCTCCGCCTCCTCCGCCAATCGCAATGGATATAAACACCGTTGTCAAAGAATAGGATGCTCCTACTGCGGCAAGCGCATTCTCTCCTACAAACCTTCCAACAACAATAGAATCCGTCATAGCATAAAACTGCTGAAATAAATTTCCAATCATCATAGGAATTGCAAATATAAAAAGAGCTTTTAAAGGGTTTTCCTGAATTAAATAATCTTTCTTCATTTCTTCTCCTTTGATTTCTTTTCTTTATTCTATATTATATAGTCAACTTTCCCATTCCATTTATTCAATCTTATATTTAAATTTTAATCGCTGAATTCATACAACGCCATATTTTAATTATTAAAAAATTAGCACTCACCTATTGACTTTGCTATCAGTAAATGCTATATTACATATAGAACAAGAAAGGAATTAAAAAAAGTCCTTCATCTGGTTCTTTTTCACAACACTGGAGACAACTTCAAGAGTGCTAGTAACTGCTATGCAAATAGCTTGCATATAATATTTTGTTTCTATTTTGAAAGGAGAAATGACTTATGATGATGCCTAGTATTTGGGGAGAAAACTTATTTGATGACTGGATGGACTTTCCATTTGAAAAAGAATTTTTCGGTAAACACAATCCTCTATATGGAAAACATGCAAAGAATATGATGAAAACGGATGTACGTGAAACCGAAAATAACTACGAACTTGACATAGACCTGCCTGGATTCAAGAAAGATGAGATTAATGCACAGCTTGAAAATGGATATCTTACAATTTCCGCTGCAAAAGGTCTGGATAAAGATAAACAGGACAAAAACGGTAATTATATCCGCCGTGAACGTTACGCAGGCAGCATGAGCAGAAGCTTCTATATAGGCGATACCATTACCCAGGATGAGATTCACGCAAAATATGCCGATGGTATCTTGAGGCTGACCATACCCAAAAAAGATGATAAACAAGTCAGTCAGAAAAATACTATTGCTATTGAAGGTTAAGCTTTAAATAGAACAAGGACGGAGCCGGAAGTCATAAAATAACTTCCGGCTCCGCCTTTTTTGCCCTGTTCTACTTTATGCAGTTAATTACTATTCTCATTTACACGAGCAAGGTAACCACGTCTTCTGCAGTGTTTCTTACAAGTCTCACATTCTTGTTCAACACACCCTGTTCCACCACTGATAAAAAATCCATTCTTGCCGCCATGCTTAGCAATATACATCGCATAGTCTGCCTTCTGATACAGACTTTCATATGTATCTCCATCTTCTGCGACGAATGCTGCCCCAATACTCAGAGAAAGTTCATATTCTGCATATGGACTGAATACAGATTCTTGTATCTGAATCAGAAAGTTTTCTATTTTTTCAGACAACCACTCATGCTGTATAGAGCTATGTATAAAAATTAAAAATTCATCTCCACCAAGCCTGCACTTGATATCTTCATCTCTGAAGTATTCATTTATAAACTGTGCAGTCTTTTTCAGCAACCGGTCACCGACCGGATGTCCCATATGGTCATTTACCAGCTTAAAGTTATCAACATCAATCAAAAGCAGCACTCCTTTGACCGGTTTCATTGCCAACAGGTCCCGTATATATCCTTCTGCCCCTGAGCGATTGAATAATCCTGTCAGACTGTCCCGCTTAGACTGTTCTATCAATGCCTTTTGCTCTGTCATATCATCATTTACATCATATATCTTACCAAGGGCATATGTTACAGTTCCTTTATCATCTTTAATAACTTTTAGCACTACACGATACCATCTGGCGTCGTTTTCTGTATCCAAGAGAAAATTGTAAAAAGCATCTTCTTTATTACGAATCATCTCTTTTAGAAAATCATAACCTGCATAATCTGCTATAAAATGCTCTACACAATTCTTCCTGTCGAACATCACTTTATTATTTTGGATTTTCAGCTTGTCTTCTTCATAATTATATTCAAACAGACACTCATCCATTAATTTTACCATTTCCCTGAACCGCGTATGCTGCAAAGCAATCTCTTTGAATATTTTTGACTTTGTTTTAATCCCTTTTAGATAAATCAAAATCCCGATTACCGCAATGATTAGAACAACAATACTTATCTGCAGGGAATATATCTTTAAAAGTTCTATTATACTATAATCTACATTAACAACTGTATTCCGATAGATAATACTCTGTTTTTGCCCATCACTGACACTTGACAGAAAATTATTTATAATAGACAGAAGCTCTATCTCATCATGATCCACAAGCCCAAATGTATACTGTACAGTAGTGGTATCATTTATATTTGTTCCAATATTATTATATGTCCCTTTCTTCTGAAGATAAAAATTAGTACAGTAAAAATCCAAATAGGCATTTTTTTCCTTTTCACAATTAATAGCATCCAGAGTACTCTGAGTATTATAGACCGACTTCTGTTCCTGATTCTCTCTGTCATCTCTATGTTTATTAAAAACATTGGCCCTGTGGCTTTCCAGATAAGGTATGGAAAGCAGCAAATTCATTTCATCAACCCATGTAGAGTCAGTTGGAACTCCAAGAATCAAATCAATATCCTCTGATTTTATCTTTTCAACAAAATCCTCATAGTTTTCCGCAGTGATTACTTCATACTGGAGTCCTGTTGCCTTACTTAGCTGTTCCAGATAACTAATAGAAATTCCTTTTGGAGATTCATCATAATAATGAATCGGTGCATTTCCATCCATCATTAGTACACGAACAGTCCCAAGTGATTGGACATATTCTTTATTTTCCTCAGAAATATAAAACTGGTCTTTATATGAAAAATATTTCTCATATAAAATTTCCTCTAAATATGGGTTTGCAGTATTAATATTGGAGAGAGCCATATTCAAATCCCGGACTATTTCACTATTTCCTTGAGTTGTAGCAAAATAGTACGGCGTTGGAGAAAACTTTCCAATACTCTTCAACGTATCAAAGATAGAAATATCAACTTGAATTGTGGCATCTATTTCACCATTGTCCATTGCCTCCAATACCTCGTCAAAGGTATTGTACTCTACTAAACGATATGTAAATCCATTGATATCTGCGAATTTCTGCAATTGCTGCTCTCGGGTACGCAATGCCGGATAGATCCCAACTGCAATACCATTCCAGTCTTCAAAATCTTCCACTGCCCATCTCGTATCGTCTTTCCTTACTGCAATTGCAGTAGATGCCGTTCCATAACTATGAGTAGGATAATCATATAACTGATCCAGACTCTCATTATAAACCATCCCGCCCATCAAATCTATTTCACCATTTGAAAGCATACCCAGAAGAGTAGTCAACTGTTCGTTCAGTGTACCTTCAACTTCAACAAACTCATATTTCCATCCTGTATATTTTTTAATTTCATTTAGATAATCCACCATATAACCGGCATATTTCCCATCTTCATCTTTATATGTAAGCTTACCCTGAATTGGAAATCCGACTCGTATAGTTTTATTCCCCTCTGCCTGTACTGTTAACCGAGGTACCAGTAAAAATAATAATAAAATCAAAAGAAAAAGGTACCTTCTCTTTAATTCTATCTTCATACTTTATATTCCTTATTACACTCCTAATCATATGAAATAAAACATATTTTTCAATTTTTACGTACCGTATTTTATCCTGCCATTTCTTATTTGTCAATATCCATAATTTGGAAATTTATACATCCCAGAATTTGAAAATTTACCATTCTAAGTGCTGAAATAACACAACACTCCCGCACCAACCTTCTACCCGGTCAGTGCGGCAGCTCTTCATGCATCTGCAGTTATTCTATTTTTGCAGCTCTTTTCTATGAAAGTTCCAGTTTTCCCGTATACAGCTGATAATAGGTTCCTTTCAATTTAATCAAATCTTCATGGTCCCCGCGCTCAATAACTCTTCCATGATCCAACACCATAATTGCATCACTGTTTCGAATTGTTGATAATCTATGAGCAATGACAAATACTGTACGGCCTTTCATTAGATTATCCATACCTTTCTGGACAATGCTTTCCGTACGTGTATCAATACTGGATGTTGCCTCATCCAAAATCAGTACCGGCGGGTTTGCAACCGCTGCTCTTGCAATAGAAAGCAGCTGTCTTTGTCCCTGTGACAATTCCTCTCCATCACCGCTGAGCATTGTTTGATATCCATCCGGAAGCATCTTGATAAACTGATCTGCATGTGCCAGTTTTGCTGCTTCATACACTTCTTCATCTGTCGCATCCAGTTTGCCATATCGAATGTTTTCCATAATCGTTCCCGTGAATAAATGTGTATCCTGAAGAACAATTCCAAGAGAACGTCTCAAGTCATCTTTCTTAATCTTTGTAATATTAATTCCGTCATAGCGGATCTTTCCCTTTTGAATATCATAAAATCGGTTAATGAGATTGGTAATTGTCGTCTTTCCAGCTCCGGTAGAACCAACAAATGCCAGTTTCTGTCCTGGTTTTGCAAATAGACTAATGTCATGCAGGATTACCTTATCTTCATTATATCCAAATGTAACATCTTCAAAACGGACATCTCCTGTCAGCTCTGTATAGGAAACAGTTCCATCTTCCTGATGGGGGTGTTTCCATGCCCACATACCGGTCCGCTCCTTGCATTCCACAATATTTCCGTTTTCATCCTTTTTCGCATTTACAAGAGTGACATACCCTTCATCTTTCTCCGGTTCCTCATCAATCAGATGAAAGATACGTTCAGCACCTGCTAAAGCCATAACGATGGAGTTAAACTGCTGCGCTACCTGCATGAACGGCTGTGTGAAGCTCTTTGTAAACTGCAGATAAGATGCCATAACCCCCAGGGTAATTCCTCCAATTCCCATAACAGAGAGGAATCCACCTAATACAGCGGTTAAAACAAATTGCATGTTTCCAATATTACCGACAACCGGTCCCATCATATTTGCAAAGGTATTCGCTTTGGAAGCGCTCTCAAATAACGCTTCATTCAACTTATCAAACTCTTCTTCCGATACTCTCTCGTGATTAAATACCTTGATTACACGCTGTCCATTCATGCGTTCTTCTACAAATCCGGTTACATCTGCCAGAGACATCTGCTGACGCACAAAATATTTTCCACTGTTTCCACCGATTTTCTTTGTGACGAGCAGCAGTACCAGAATGATGACTACTGCCAGAATTGTAAGAATCGGGCTTAACATAACCATCGAAATAAAAGTAACAATAATTGTAAAGAATGCCATCAGTGCCTGTGGAATTGCCTGATTGATCATTTGCCGAAGCGTATCCGTGTCATTCGTGTAAAGACTCATAATGGAGCCATTCGTATTCTGATCAAAGTAACGGATTGGAAGCTTCTGCATATGTTCAAACATGTCATCTCTGACTTTTTTCAAAACCCCCTGACCAATATAAACCATCATTCTTGTATAGGTAAATGTGGATATAACACCTATCAGGAAGATACATCCTAAAATTGCCAGTGCCCGATAAAGCTCCGTAAAATTCGGATCCTTTTGTCCAATTAACGGAATAATATAATCATCCAAAAGAAATTTCAGTGATAAGGATACAGAAATTGTCGCTATCGAACTGAATAAAATACAAATGAATACAATAACAAACTGTATCTTATAAGTATCCGTCACATATTTCAGGAGACGTTTTGCGGCCTTGAGTGTTTCTTTTGAAACTCTTGCATTTTGATTTTTATTCATCATCTCCACCTCCTTTTACCTGTGACTCATATACTTCTCTATAAATATCGTTGTTCTTCAATAATTCTTCTGAAGTACCTACTCCCATGATTCTGCCTTCATCCAGAACAATAATCTGGTCTGCATCTTCTATGGAAGAAACTCTCTGTGCAATAATAATTTTTGTTGTATCTGGAATTTCTTCACGAAATGCTTTTCGTATCAGCGCATCCGTTTTGGTATCTACTGCACTTGTGGAGTCATCCAGAATAAGAATTTTCGGTTTCTTCAGCAATGCTCTTGCAATACAAAGGCGCTGTTTTTGACCTCCTGAAACGTTATTCCCTCCCTGCACAATCATCGTATTGTATCCTGCCGGGAACTCATTGACAAATCCATCCGCCTGTGCCAGCTTACATACTCTTTGCACTTCTTCATCACTTGCATTCTCATCGCCCCAGCGAATGTTCTCATAAATAGTACCGGAGAACAGCACGTTTTTCTGAAGTACCATGGATACCTGATCACGCAGTGCTTCCAGATTATATTCTCTTACATCGATTCCGCCAACTTTTACGCTTCCTCTTGTCACATCATACAATCTTGGTATCAGTTGAACCAACGTAGATTTTGCACTTCCGGTGCCTCCGATGATTCCAATTGTCTGTCCTGATTTAATGTGAAGATTCACATCTTTTAAGGACAGATTACCTCCCTCGCCTGCATAACTGAAATCTACATGGTCAAAGATAATATCTCCGTTTGGAACAACCTTCACTGCATCTGCTTTATCCTGCATCTCCGGAACCTCTTTCAATACTTCTTCAATACGGTCCGTGGATGCCTCTGCAATCATAATCATAACAAAGACAAATGTTACCATCATCAAAGACATCAGAATCTGCAGTGCATAAACAATCACACTGGTAAGCTCTCCTGTTTCCATGGTACCAAAGACAATTCCTTTTCCTCCAATCAGAACCATCAACAGCACAACTATATACATTGTGAACTGCATAACTGGTGAGTTCCATGCTACAATTTTTTCCGCTCTTGTAAACAAATGATACACGATGTTGGAGATTCCATGGAATTTTTCAATTTCATGTTCTTCTCTTACAAAGGCTTTTACAACACGGGAAGCATTCACGTTTTCCTGAACCGAATTATTCAGCACATCATATTCATCAAATACTTTAATAAAATGAGGATGCGCTTTTTTTGCAATAAAAATCAGTGTTCCGCCTAAGAGTGGAATTACAACCAAAAATAACAGTGCTATTTCTTTATTAATCATCAATGTCATGATCCATGACAAGATTACCATAATTGGAGCTCTTGCCAGCAGACGCAGACTCATCATATAAGCCATCTGTACATTGGTGATATCTGTTGTCATACGTGTTACAAGTCCGGATGTAGAGAACCGGTCAATATTCTTGAATGAAAATTCCTGTACCTTATAAAAAATATCATGACGAAGGTTCTTGGCATACCCTGCGCCGGCAATTGCTGCCATATTTCCTGCAACTACACCAAATACAAGTGCCAGCATTGCCATGATAACCAGAATTATACCCCTCTGAACAATATATCTCAGATCTCCACCTGCAATACCGACATCAATAATTTTCGCCATTTCCATCGGTATGAGGACTTCCATGAAAACTTCAAGAATTACAAAAAATGGTGCCAGAAATGATTCTTTTTTATATTCCCGAATTGATTTAAAAAGTGTTCTATTCATGGTTTTTTATCTCCTCCTTATTTTCATTTTCATATTTTGTGAGATTACAAATCATCTGCCAAAGCACTTCTCTGCAGATTTCAACATTCTCTGCCCCTATCCCATCTGTCAGACGTTTTTCCATCATTTGGATATTTTCAATAATATCCGGCCGAAGTGATTGTGCCTTCCTGGTAGGAACAATTTTTTTCAATCTTGCATCCTGCTTTGCATTTTCTCTTAGTATGAATCCATTTTTCTCCATCAATTGCAGTATACCCGTTACGGTAGATTTTCTTATTTGAAATTCTTCTTCAATGTCTTTTTGGTAAATATCCCTATGCATGGTCTCTAAAAGAATGAACTTCAGTACATGTCTCTGGATGTTTGTCAAGCAGACATCATCTATCTCCATTGTGGCATGCTGACGCTTCATCTGATGAGAAAGGATGTGAATCAACCTCCCCGTGGCAATAAACCTCTCCTTTACTTCCATATCCTGCATCATTTCCACTCCTTTGCATTTAGTTAGCACCCTAACCTTTTACAATTATAAGGATGAATATTTTTATTGTCAACAGGTTTTTCAAAAAAACTGTCGCCTGAATCACCAGACGACAGTCCTTATAATAAACTTAATTTTTAATTTCCACATTCAATACTGATTTGATTGAATTTATCCAGAATATCTTCTACTTTCATTCCAGCTTTTTCTTCTCCCGAAACATCCATCACAATCTCACCCTGATGCATCATCAGGAGTCTGGTACCATACTCCACCGCATAACGAAGGTTATGTGTCACCATAATTGTGGTCAGATTCTTTTCTTTCACAATTTTATCTGTCAGCTCCATAATCAACTCTGCTGTTTTCGGGTCAAGCGCTGCTGTATGTTCATCCAAAATCAGAAAGTCAATCGGTGTCATCGTTGACATTAAAAGTGCCATTGCCTGACGCTGTCCACCGGACAGGGAACCCACTTTTACATCCATCTTGTTTTCCAGTCCAAGATTCAACTGGCTTAACAGCTCCCGGTAATAAACCTCGCGGGTCTTATTAACCCCTCTGCCCAAACCGTAAAAACTCCCTTTATTATCTGCCAGAGACATATTTTCCAGTATAGTCATGGACGGACAAGTCCCCATGGAAGGGTTCTGATAAACGCGTCCGATTTTTCGGTTTCTCTTATATTCCTTCATCCGGGAAATATCTTCCCCATTCATCAGAATCTGCCCTGCTTCCGCTGGAATACTGCCACACAAAATATTCAGCATGGAAGTCTTTCCTGAGCCATTACTTCCCACAACAGAGACAAACTCCCCCTGATTCACTGTCAGATTAAATTTTTCAAACAGGCACATCTCATTGACCGTACCCGGATTATAATATTTTTGGATTGCTCTCAATTCAAGCATTTTTCTTCACCTTCTTTTTCCTGTCCATGCCTATAATCAATATTATCAGGAACAATACTGCCGTAATCAGTTTCATATCCTGTGGCTCAAAGAATTTCAATGCCGCTGCAACACATGCCTTATAAATGACAGAGCCTATCAGTACCGCAGTTGTTGCCTTAAGAAATGTCAAATTCTTGAATAAACTTGTTCCAATAATCACACTTGCAAGTCCGATAACAATTGCTCCCGTGCCACTCGAAATTTCAAAAACTCTCTGCTCCTGGCAAAAAATACTGCCTGCCAGAGCCACAAGACCATTTGCAATTGCCAATCCAAGAATTTTCACATTCCCCTGGTCTTTCGCCAGAGACGTTACCAGATTCGCATTGTCTCCTACGGCTCTCAGGAGAAAACCGGATTTGGTCTTCAAATATAAGTCTAAAAGCACTTTACTGATAACTGCTATGACAAGAACTACAACTAACACTTTATAAGAAGATATATTTCCTTTAAAAATTTTATCCATAAAGTCGTTGTCAAAAATACTCTCTTCGCCGAATATAGGAACGTTCGCTGTACCTGCAATCCGTAAATTAAGCGTCCATAATGCTGTCATCATAATAATGCCGGAAAGCAAATCCCGTACTTTGCATTTTACATGAATAAGACCTGTACAGATTCCTGCTGCCGCCCCAATCAGAAATGAAACGGGAAGCGTCAGATATGGATTAACTCCATTGGTAATCATAGATGCTGTAACCGAAGCCCCCAAAGGGAAACTTCCATCTACCGTCAAATCCGGAAAATCCAGAATCTTATACGTGATATATACTCCCAGAGCCAGAATGCCATATATTAGCCCCTGTTCCAGAATTGTTACAAAAATGTCCATAAGACTGCCTCCCGCTTCCTCTCTTATTTCGAAATACTATCAAAACTTTCTACCGCACTGTTCACCAGTTCCTCATCGAGTGTAATTCCCAGATTCTCTGCTGTCTTCGTATTAACATAAAGCCCTGGTGTTGAAATGGTTTCGTAATTCATTTCTGATGCTTTTTTCTCACCTTTCAATACCGCTGCTGCCATTTTTCCAGTCTGTTTTCCAAGTTCAATAAAATCCAGACCTTCTGCCGCAAGACACCCTATTTTTACCTGTTCAACTTCACTTCCAAACACCGGAATCTTTTTCTGATTCGCTTTATTCAGAATTGTTGCAAGTGAATTCACAACCGTATTGTCCGTCAGATTTGTCAAACAGTCTACTTCTCCTAAAAGTTCCTCTGCTGCAAGTGAAATATCCGCCGTTTGTGAGACTCCTTTTTCTACAATTGTAAACCCATACTCTCCGGCAAGCTCCTTATATCTCTTAATTGCCGATACGGAATTCACCTCACTTGTTGTATACAAAATCCCGATATTCTTTGCATCCGGCAAAATCTTGCGAATCATTTCCAACTGCTCTTTTACCGGAAGCTCATCACTCGTTCCTGTCACTTCGCCAACCGGTGTTCCTTCCTCGTCTGCAAGTTTCGCGGCAATTGGATCCGTTACCGCCGTATAAATTACGGGAATACCAGAATTTATAGCGGAATTATATGCCGCTTGTGCACTTGGCGTTGCGATTCCACAAATTAAATCTACTTTATCCGATACAAATGTATCACTGATTTGTTTGGCTGTTCCCTGATCCGCTGCTGCATTCTTTGTTTCAATAACCAGATTCTTTCCTTCTTCAAATCCCTCTTCCTTCAATCCCTCAATAAATCCTTCTCTGCAGTTATCCAAAGATCCATGCTCTGCAAACTGTGAAATTCCGACAGTATATACTTTTTCTCCATCGTCATTGGTATTGGATGTTCCTGAACTTCCGCAAGCCATAAGTCCCATTGCCATTCCTGCTGTTAAAATTACTGCTAATACTCTTTTTTTCATAATGTGGTTCTCCTTTTCTCTTTTTAATATTTTGTCAAAAGCAAAGGAGCCGATTATGTGGATTTCTTTGAGGTCTGTATTTTATCTTCAGTATAAGAAATTCAAAAAAACCGCCCCAAGCATAATGCTTGAGACGGTAATAAAATACAGATTTATTATCGCGGTACCACTCAAATTGACAAACGTCCACTTTCTCACGTACTGACATACGCTCCTGATTGATAACGGGTTCGGTTCCCGACGACGCCTACTCTTTTCATTTCAGGCCGCCCTCGAAAGTCCATTCAGAATTAAAATCCATACAGCAATTCCACCACATGCTGCTCTCTGTAATTTCTTTTAAAACCTACTCTTCTTTCTCATCGGTTTTGCTTTTGATGTCTTTCATTCTAATTGTCCTACTGCCGTTTGTCAAGTAATTTTCACAATTTCTCACAATAAATAAATTTTACTCTGAAAAACGATCCATCGCATATAATGCTGCTCCCACTGCTCCGACAATCTCCGGTTCAGGGCAAATATACAGCTTTGCCTGGATTTTTTCCTCTACGGCACGTACTACGCCTGGATTTTTTGCAACACCCCCGGTCATCATAAAATCCGGCTCCATTCCGACACGTTTCAAAAGAGAATATGATTTATTTGCAATTGCACGACAGATTCCATTTGCAATATCTGCCTTTTCCTTATTATTTGCAATCAGTGAAATCACTTCAGACTCCGCAAACACAGAACACATACTGGTAATCTCAATATCTTCCGTAGACTCCAGCGCAATCGGCCCCAACTCATCAATGTCAATTTCCAGGGTTCTGGCAATCATTTCCAAAAATCGTCCGGTTCCTGCGGCACATTTATCATTCATCACAAAATCCGTAACTTCCCCTTTTTCACTCAACTTAATTCCTTTGCTGTCCTGTCCCCCAATATCTAAGATTGTACGTATTTTCGGATTAAAATAATGTGCTCCCCTTCCATGACAGCTGATTTCCGTAACATTTTCATCTGCAAACGGGATACTAACGCGCCCATACCCAGTTGATACAATCCAGGAAATGTCTTCTCTTTTAAGCCCTGCTTTCTTCAATATCTCCTGTAAAATCCGGTCTGCACTGTCACCTGACTTCGCACCTGTGCGTACAACTGAAAATGCAGCGATTTTTTTATCCTGGTCCATAATCACTGCGTTTGTGGATGTCGAACCACTGTCAATCCCCATTACATACATTTTTCCATTTCCTCCCATTCGTTTCTCCGGTTTCTTCACATTTGTTTGAAGTGATTCTAAAAATGCTTCGATTCTTGTCAAAACCTGTCCATAGCTCTGTTTCGTATAATCTGTCTCCAAAAGCAGCATCGGCTTTCTCAGGATTTCTTTCAGCCAGGCATACTCGTATGCATAATTATCACAAAACTGTACAGTATGATAGATAATTCCATCTACACTATCCACATATCGTTTTATCAATTCATCCCGATTTGATGCTGACTCCATCCGCATACAGGGAAACTGACTCATCAACCCTCTGGTATAACCTTTAAGGGCTTCCTTCTCATCTAACAGAAGCTTCCTTCCCAGACCTGTACATGTTAAATCAAATGCTACATTCACACCCCGTTTTTCCAGGATTTCACGAATCCTCTCATTCGCCCTGGCACCAATGATTCCAATATTTTTCTGATTCCTCTGCATGGAAATCGACTGCATTCTTTGTTTTCCTGCAATCCACTTCTTCAAATCTTCCTCATGAAACTGCCTTCCTGAAAATGACTCATATGCCTCTATCATCTGACGGATTCTCTGTTCATAAAGAGTAATTCCCGCATCTTTGGTAATGCGCGGTGTATCCAGCATATAGATAAATTTATCTGGGAGTTCCACCTTCAAAACATCATATAACCTTCGAATACTATCACAACAAGTTGTCAATATAACGCCTTCATAATCATTTGCTATTACATCCTCCAGCACCCCTTTTGTAAAACTGCAGATATTGGGATGCATTTTCATGTCTGCCTGGCTGAAATTGGTCACTTCCGGTTCGATTCTCTTTATCTCTACTCCCATTGATTCAAACACTTCAATCGGAGCATATTTACAAATATATCCTAACATATCTTTCCCTCTGTTCCTATCAATTCTAAAAATGCTTCCAGTCTTGTCTTAATCTGTCCATCATGACTGTTTCTCCGGTCAATGCCATCTCCATCCAGAATCAACATAGGAATCCCTTTCTCCTGCATCTTTTCCTTCAAAAGAATACTTCCTCCTGATGCCTGTTTACATCCCCAGTGGCAAAAATGAATTACTGCATCCGGTGCAAGCTCATCTGCCAGATTTCCAATCATTTCCGCCTTATGAGAGTAAGCACCATTATAAAGGTTACGAATTATCTTATGTGCCAATGCCCGGAACGGGTCTTCCACCTCCAGTTCCTCCATAAAATCAATTATAATATCACTGGCAATAATCTGATACTCTTCATTCTGATTAAAATATTTTTGAAGGCTTTCCTGATAAAACGGAAGCAAATGAATCCAAAGAATCCGTTTCCCCTGAAATTTAGGATATGTTTGAATATCCTTTATCATAAATCGAATTAAATCCAGAAACTCCTGTGTCCCAATTAGCAGGTGCATTCCCATCATCATGTACAAATGGCTGATGAGCTCTCCCGGATAATAATATTCCTTTTGAAGCTCAAAGAAACGCATCAATTCCTTTCTCGTTTCGTTTTCAATCCGCAATGTATCCTTCAATTTTTCCTCTTCAAACGGAAGACCTGTCCGCTCTTCTAATTCCCTGGCAAGATTACGAAGCTGCTCTGCAAGATACTCCACAGATGCCGCATCATCTGCATACGGAACATCCAGAAAAGCAAACGGCACCCCTTTCTTTTTTTCCAGATAGCGAAATGTATTCAGGTTCCCATCACAGGAAAGGGAGGTAGTTACTGCATAATCCGGCACGGGCACAACCCCGCTGTCTACCGCTCCGGTAAATGTTTTGTGGTAAGAGCAGAGCGTTGATGCCAATCCCATATTCTGTGCATAATCTATAAAATAATCTTCCAGATGATACCCCGCCAGATAACAGGAAAGACATTCTATCGACAACGTATTCAATCCAAAACACTGCATAATTTCACAGGGTGCAAATATATTGCCCCATACATAGCTTCCCTTTCTGCTCAAAGAATCCGCTACCAGGGACATCATCATTGTTTCCAGCTTCTGATACCCTTTGGAGATTCCCTTCTTTGGAAGAACTTTTGTTCTTAACTTATTTGCCTGAAATCCAAACAATATCTTTTCCCAGCTCTTCTGCGGATTTTCAATAGCTTGATTTCTCACATAATCTATATATCCATTTACTATCGACATATTTTCCCTCCATTCAGTAATACACTTAATTGTTTAGTATAACACATTTTACCAAAAAAAATACCCTCCGACAGAGAGGATATCTTTTTTGTTTC
>CASERA010000037.1 GCA_949290175.1 uncultured Ruminococcus sp. | reverse complement strand
AGTTCTCTATTTGCATTATCTGTTTCCACCATAAACTTATAACTGTATACTTGTTCAACTCCCGTAAGTTCTGCTTCAAAGGACTGTCCGGCTGCTGTTACCTTAAGCGTCTTACCTGCTTCTCCTTCTGCTGCAAAACTCATTGCATATGTATTGCCGGAAGACATTGCCAGTTCGCTCTGGGAAATCACAATTGGATTACTCTCAGATGTTCCTTCTGGTGCGATAACTTTGAGTCTTCTGATATTATTCTCATTCGTTACACTAACTTCCGCTCCATCATTTTTTTTCACATCCCAGTATCCCAATCGTCCCGCACCTTCCTGAAATGCCCCGTTGTAAACATGGTTACCATCTGCAAGAATGCCTTTCTTATCTTCTATCTCAATCTCACCGGTCTTTATCAAAGACACATTGCTAATCTTAATACCCGCCGTAGAACCTGCTGCACCTAGATTAAATTCTAAACGTCCATTTGCATCATTCTTGTCTTTCATAGTAAATTCAAATGTATAGGTCTGTTTTTCTCTGGTAAGCTCTACAGTTGTATCTGCAAGATAACGTTTATAAGACCGATCCGGTGCAGACACATCCACTTTCATAGTTCTTGCCTCATCCGCACATGCATCAAAACACAGCTTATACGTTGCGCCCTTTTTCATAGGAAGATTCGGCTGTACTACCTGCACACTATAATCTACTTTTCCGGCATTGACTGTGGTAATATACAGTTCATTATTTTCAATCAGTGCTTCCGCATCTCCACCCTGAGTAATCAAAAACTTCCAGTCCTTATCGTCTGTAAGATCTTCTTTTACTGAAAAATCACCATTGTTTATATAATTTCCCTTTGCATCCGGATCTCTTAAAATAACTTCTTTCTCAGGTTTTATTACATTTTCGTCATAGCTATCCTTCTGATACACTTTCACATAATCAATAGAAAACGCAGCATTTTCAATATCTGTTGTTTCATCTGGATCTCCTGGCCAGGTTCCGCCAACAGCCAGATTCAAAATCATATAAAACGGCTGATCAAATGGTGCCGGATATGTTATCTCCCCTTGTCCTTCTCTCGCAGAATACCAGTCGTTTTCCGTATGAATTCGTTTGCCATCCACATACCAACTAATTTTTCCCGGCTCCCATTCTACATTAAAAACATGATATTCTTCTGAAAAATCTCCATTTTCCAGAGTAAAACTTCTCTGACTCTCACTGTGAGGTTCGCCATAATGGATAGTTCCATAGGAAGTATCTGTTTCATGTCCGAGAACCTCCATAATATCAATTTCACCACATTTTGGCCATTGTCCGTACAAGTTTTCATCTGTTGGCATCATCCAAAACGCCGGCAGGAATCCTTGTCCTTTTGGAACTTTTAATCTTGCTTCAAACAATCCATACTTAAAATCATGTTTATTCTGCGAATTAACTCGTCCTGATGTATAGGACACAGAGCCATCTTCATTTACCGTTTTTATTGGTTTGAGTACCAATTTTCCATCTTCAATATAAATATTATCTGTAGAATCCACATAAGACTGTAATTCATTATTCACCCATCCTGGATCATGCAGTTCAATATTCCAGTCTTCTCGATTCAATTCAGATCCTTCAAACTGGTCTTCCCACTTCAGAGTATAGCCTTCATAAGATAAATCTAAATTTCCTTCCTTTTCTGTCACACAATAGGTAACTCTTGCTGTCAATATTACTTCCTCACTGTCAACCGTAATTTTTTTTGATACTTCTACCGTCTTTTGAATCACATGATTGGTTTCGGCTGCCTTTACAGAAAATTTAGTATAAGGTATAAAACTGCTCACCAGTATCACTGCCATAAAAAGAAAAAATATCTTTTTCTTCTTCACCAATACAATGATAACCGTAAAACTTACTGCACCAATCATCCCCCACACTACAACATGTGATACATCTCCTGTTTGTACCGAGCTTTCTTTCTTCACTGTATCTTTCTGACTTACTGTATCTTTTTTGTCTGTTGAAGTATTCGTATCAATTGGATTGTTTATATCTGACGGATTATTCGTGTTTTCCCACCCTATCGTCGGCTTCTGGACAGATTCCACGATTTCTTTTTCAAAACGAACAATTACTTCTGATGATTCTCCCGCTTTCACTTCCGATATGCTCGAACTCCACTGCTCGGAAACACATTTTTCATCATCTGTCTGATATCCTTTTGGAATACTACCCTGAATTTTTATATCCGAAATATTTT
>CASERA010000036.1 GCA_949290175.1 uncultured Ruminococcus sp. | reverse complement strand
TTTGAAAAATGGAGGTGCGGGAAAATGTTAAATTATATGAAAAGTGAATTTTATAGAGTTTTGCATAGTGCTGTGGTGTATGTAACGGCTGTAATTCTTGGAGTGTTGACTATCATATTAAATGTAATGTTAGCAGGATTTAATAGATTCTCTACAGATTTCCTGTATGGAACAACCTCTTTTTCTTTTTCTAATCTTGTTGCAAATCCGATGGTATATTGCTATATGGCATTTATTATTGTCGCGATTCTTTATGAGGCAAATAAAAGAAATGGAGATTTGAAAAATACGATTGCATATGGAATATCCCGAACAAAAATTTTTGCAGGAAAGTGTATTGTAAGTTTTATTACTTCTCTTGTGATTTTAATGATTGTTATGACTGTTTATATCGTAAGTGCAGTTTTATTATTGAAACATTCAGGACCGACGGAAATAGAGGACCTACTGTTGGAAATCCCAGCCGTTTCTCTGATTGCCATTTCTTCTTTGATATTAGGTGTCGTTGTTTTAGAGCTTTTTAATAAGAGTGTCATTGCCATGGTTGTATGGTATTTAATATTTGCTGGGATACCGACAGCTCTTTTTTGTATCGGTATAAAGGTTGAGTTTATTCAAAAAATTGCCTTGTGGATGCCTGAAAACTTTTTTCGTGTTGAAATGCAGGTGAATATGGCACAATGTACAACAATATGGGATACTGCTGAGGGGATGGCAAAATGTTTGATTTCAGGTGCAATAGGAATAGTACTCTTTAGTATTGCAGGTATACTGTTGTTAAGAAAGAAGGAAATCTGAGATTTTATTGATATAGGATAAAATAGCTTGTTGCAGAATGTGCCAGGGGGGATGAAAATGATTTATTTGCTTTTCATTATGATGCCAGTTGTTATCGGAGGTTATTTTACATTTCGTTTTTTTTTGCTTAAATATGCACTTCGGGAAGCAGATAAAGAATTGAAAGATATACAAAAAGATTTTACTCAAAATCAGATTCTTCATTTGCCGGCACCTGATGGTGATTTGGAAAAACTTATGAATTCGTTTAACGGTACATTAGAAGAAATACGCAGGCATAGGTGGGAATATGAGAAGCGAGAAAAAGAATTTCAAAAACAGATAGAAAATATCAGCCACGATTTGAGAACACCACTGACGGTAATTTTGGGATATCTAAAGTTTATGAAAAGTCCGGGAAAAAATATGGATATCACACAAGAACAGGCAGAAGTCTTAGAGATTATAGAAAGAAAAGCGGAGTCAATGGAAAAACTGGTAACACAATTTTATACATTTTCCCGAATTAATGCTCAAGACTACGAATTAAAAATACAGGAAATTGATGTGTGCCGGATATTAAGAGAGACACTGATTGACAATTATCAGATTTTAGAAACTGCTCATTTGAAATTAGATACTGATTTGCCGGAACATCCGATATGGGTAAAAGGGGATGATGGTGCATTGGAACGTATTTTTTCCAATCTTTTTCAAAATGTCGGACGATATGCAAACAGTTTTTTGAGAATTCGTCTAAAAGAAAGTGAAGAGGAAACCTTAATATTTTTTGTAAACGATACAGAAAAACTTTCTGAAACTGATATTCCCTATTTATTTGACCGGTTCTATATGAAGGATGTCTCCAGAAATCAAGGGGGTACCGGCTTAGGGCTGACAGTTGCAAAATGTTTGGCAGAAGCGATGAATGGTGCATTAGATGTGGAGAGTATTGATGAGAGGAAGGAATGTGACGAGATAGCAGAAGATAAAAATATTATGATTTGCTTTACTTTGAAGTTAAAAAATGTATTGTTGGATATGAATTGCAATATGGAGGAGAGTATTTGTGATTAGAAAATTAAGAGAAGAAGATTTGGACAGAGTTATGCAGATTTGGCTCGATACGAATATCAAAACACATAATTTTATTTCAGCAAATTATTGGCAGGATCATTTAGAAAGTGTAAGAGATATATTGCCACAGTCAGAAGTGTATGTTTATGAAAATAATCATGAGATACAAGGATTTATCGGATTAGATGATTGTTATATTGCGGGGATTTTTGTTTGGGATGAGGCACAGTCGAAAGGAGCTGGAAAGCAATTATTGGATTATGCGAAGCGTTTAAAAGAGCGTTTGACTTTGAGTGTATATCAAAGAAATGAACGTGCTATTAAATTCTATCAAAGAGAAAATTTCAAAATTCAGTCGGAAAATAGTGATAAAGATACAGGTGAAAAAGAGTATTTTATGGTGTGGGAATAAAGTGAGTAATAGTATTGAGTGGGCTTGTTATGCCCACTCAAAATTTTCATTTCGTTTAAATCTGTTTTGTTGTCCATTTACTGCAATCCCATACTTCGTGTACCAAATCCTGATAGAATTCTGGTTCGTGGCAGATGAGAAGGATACTGCCTTTGTAATCGAGCAGAGCTTTTTTTAGGGAGTCTTTTGCATCTACGTCAAGATGATTTGTAGGCTCATCAAGAAGAAGAATGTTCGTGTCTCGGTTAATCAGTTTGCATAGCCGGACTTTCGCCTGTTCCCCTCCG
>CASERA010000035.1 GCA_949290175.1 uncultured Ruminococcus sp. | reverse complement strand
TTGATTTCTGAAATTTTTCCATCTTTCATAAACACGATTTTCTCTCCCAGAGCTTCCGCTTCTTCCAAAACATTTGTAACGTAGAGTACTGTGATGCCAAGCTCTTTATTAATTTTTTTGATATCGTGGAGCATTTCTGCTCTGTGTTGTTCGTTTTGTCTTGCAAAATCTTCATCAACCAGAAGAACCTTTGGTTTGCAGACAACAGCACGTCCCAGAGCAACCCGCTGTTTTTGAGTTTCGTTAATTAAACGAAGTTTTTTTTCAAGTACATCTGTAATATTAAAAAAATGAGCAGCCATTCTTACACGGTTCTCGATAATAGTACGAGGCAGATTGCGAAGCCTTAGTCCGAGGGCTATATTATCGTAAACGTTCAAACGAGAATACAGCTTATAATTTTGGAATGCCATTGCCAGACTTCGGTCTCTGGGAAGGATATCGTTTAATAAATCTTTTCCCAGATAAATCTTTCCTGAGGTGATATCTTCAAGTCCTCCAATCATACGCAAAATTGTAGACTTTCCGCATCCGCTCGGTCCGTAAAATGTAACGAATTCGCCATCATCTATACGTAGTGATACATCGTTGACAGAAATGAACCCATTGGGATAGGTTTTATTCAAATTTTCTAAAGTAACGCTTGCCATAGGAACACCTCCTGTTTTTGTAATAAGTTTATCACATTCGTAAGAACAAGGCAATCTTACATCATCAGGTCTGTGAGAACTACGCTTGCTACAAGTCCTGCAAATGTTGCAATCAAGGCACCCGTCAGTGTATATCGGGTTTTTCTGATTTTAGCAGTCATAAAGTAAACACTCATCGTATAGAAAATGGTTTCTGTGCAGGCCATGGAAATTGAAGCAATTAATCCCAGGCGGGAATCAGTACCAAATTCTTTGTAGATATCCAATAGAAGCCCGGTAGCGGCAGAAGAAGAGAACATTTTTATTACGCTAAGGGGAACCAGTTCACCCGGAAATCCAACTGCTGATGAAAATTGTCCGATGAAAGAGGACAGAAATTCAAGAAATCCGGAAGCACGCAGGATTCCAACAGCAACCATCAGACCAATTAGAGTCGGCATAATTTTAATTACGGTAAGAAAACCGCTGCGTGCACCTTTAATAAAATTATCGTAGACGTTGGTTTTCATTAAGACACCATATACAATGATGGAAAGTATAATAAATGGGACAATAAAATTAGTCAGATATAAGAAAAAATCCATGAGTTACCTTTCTTTAAATGTGACATTTATTAAATTATATGCAGGGCAGGTGTATATTATCCATGAAAGAGTCATAAGATAAAGCAAAGCATTTTCAGGGGTTTTTTATGATATATCGATTTCATTCTTTTAGGAAAAAGCGATTCCTTTCTGTACTTCTTACAATGATTCTTTCCGTGTCCCTGGTTCTTACAGGATGTCAGTCACAATCGTCAGAAAGCCAGGATAAAAAATTTAAGAACTTTACGAGGGACATATTTTGTAAGGAAGTTTCTTCTAATACAGTCAGTCTTCATTATACTTTGAAAAATTCAGAAAAATATGGCATTAAAGATATACCGGTTACATTTGGAGAATTTCTGGAAGATAAAGAAGCGCAGCTGGCAGCAGTGGAGAATATGCAGGCAGCTCTAAAACGGTTTTCTTATGAAAAGCTTTCAAAAGAAAACCGGTTAACTTATGATATTTTAGAATATTATTTAGATTTGTCTCAAAAGGAAAGTACATATTTCTTATATGAAGAGCCGCTTGGACTCGTCAGTGGTATACAGACACAGCTGCCTGTATTGTTATCCGAATATCAGTTTTATAACAGAGAAGATGTGGAAGTATATTTAAAATTAATGAAAACGACCCCGCAATATTTTGAGTCTTTGATTGAAATTGAACGGCAAAAAGCAAAGGAAGGACTATTCATGGCAGACTATGCAGCTGATACGGTGATGGAACAGTGTCAGGCTTTTCTGGAAATGAAAGAGAATAATTATCTTATCTCTACATTTGTGGACCGGATTCAGCAATTGGATGAACTTTCGGAAAAAGAGAAAAGTGATTATATTCAAAAAAATGCTTTAATGTTGAAAAGCTATGTACTTCCCGCATACAGTAAGCTTGTGCAGTCTATTCAGGAATTAAAAGGCTCCGGGAAAAATGAAAAGGGGCTCTGTCATTTGCCGGAAGGAAAAGAATATTATCAGCTTGTAGTAAAAGATGCGACCGGCTCTGAGCGTTCCGTCGAGGAATTGGAAAATCTGACAAGGCGGCAGATAGTAGAAGACTTGGAAGCAATGGAGAATGTGCTTGGTATTACGGCGGCAGAAGCAAAAGAAACGGCTGTGATGGATTCTGCAAATCCGGAAGAAATACTAAAAAGTTTAGAAGCAGGGATTAGTCATGCCTTTCCAACTCTTACTAATATACAGGTACAGGTAAAATATGTACCGGAGGCACTGGAAGAGCATTTAAGTCCGGCATTCTACATGATACCGGCATTGGATAATGTGGAAGAAAATGTAATTTATATCAATCAGTCTCACATGGGAAATAATCTGACTTTGTATACAACACTGGCACATGAAGGGTATCCGGGACATTTGTATCAGACGGTGTATTACGCCCGGACAAATCCAGATCCCTTAAGAAGTATTTTTAATTTTGGAGGTTATGTGGAAGGTTGGGCAACATATGCAGAAATGTGTTCTTATTATTTGAGTTCATCGTTGAGCAAAGAACAGGCAACACTGCTTCAGAAGAATAGTTCAATTATACTTGCTTTGTATGCGCTTGCAGATATGGGAATTCATTATGATGGATGGAGCCGAATGGATACAGCAGCGTTCTTTAAAAATTATGGGATTAAGGATGTGGATGTTGTTAATCAGATTTATGAACTGATTATTGGTTCTCCGGGAAATTATTTGAAATATTATATCGGATATGTGGAATTTATGGAATTAAAAAAGGAGTGGGTTGAAAGAAAAGGGGAGAATTTTTCACAGAAGGAATTTCATAAAGCAGTCCTTGATATTGGACCGGCACCATTTAAAATTGTGGAAAAATATATGTGGAAAGATTAAATGAAAAATAAGGAAAATGGGGGATTTTGAAGTGTTAAATTATCTATGGAGCGGGATGATTGCAATTGGAATTTTATTTGGAGCATTTAACGGGAAAATGACAGATATTACAAATGCAGCACTGGATTCATCGAAAGAGGCAGTAACACTGTGTATTACAATGCTGGGAGTGATGTCTTTTTGGACGGGAATGATGGAAGTTGCAACTCGCGCAGGTATTATAGAAATTGTTTCGAGAAAAATGCGTCCGCTGATTCATTTTTTGTTTCCGGGTATACCAAAGGAACATGCGGCAAATGAGTATATTACCACTAATTTTATCGCCAATTTTCTGGGACTTGGCTGGGCAGCAACTCCCGCAGGTCTGAAAGGTATGGAAGCGTTAGCAGACCTGGAAAAGGAACGGAGAATGGGCAGAGCAGCAGGACGGGCGCAGAAGCGGGGTGTGGCTTCGAATGAGATGTGTACCTTTTTGATTATGAACATTTCCTCACTGCAATTAATTCCAATTAATGTGATTGCCTATCGGAGTCAGTATGGAAGTGCAAACCCGGCAGCCATTGTAGGGGCAGGGATTGTGGCGACGACGGTGAGTACCGGGGTTGCAGTGGTGTTTTGTAAGATGATGGATCAAAAGCGGAGGGCGTAGGTTCTCCGTTTTTGCTGTAAATGACGAAAGGCTTTTACAGAAGTCTCCGGAGTCAGTCTTAAATAACAAAATAATTACGGAAATATCGGGAATAATAGTTGAAGTATTGCGATTTTAGATATATAATAAAAAATAAAAACGTAAAATTCGATAATAAAAACGGAGGACGCTATGAAAATATTGAAAATATTGATTGAAAGACTGCCACATTTTAAGAACGATTTGGATATAGATTTCGTTGCACAGCAGAGAGTAGATGATGATGACAGAGAGCAGCTGTTCAATGTTTTTTCTAATATATATACGAATCCGGCGCTCTCTTTTATCGGTATTAATGCATCTGGTAAAACAACGATATTGAAAGTGATTTCTTTTGTTATAGAATTACTTAATAATAAGCCGATAAATAATATATCATCAAAAGAAATTCTTGATGATATTGATAGCAAGCAGTGCGTAGTTTTTTCGGCTTATTTTTATCATGAGGGTATTGTATATAAATTAAAGACAGCCATAGGGAAAAAAGAAAATCCGGTTGATGGAAGCACAAAATTTGTCATTTTGGACGAGGCATTGTGGTCCAAGGAAATTCACAGGATAAAGACGAAAAAAAGCCTTTATGATTTTGAAGATTCCGACTTAAAGACAGGGAGAAATAACAATGAAGAGTATCTAATGGAAGATGTCAGTATTATAGTTGCGTTAAATAAAAAACAGGATACGAATTTTTTCTTATATGATACGTCAGAATTTACAGATCATAATATGCTGAATGTTTTGGGAAGATATCCGAAAGAAATTTTGACTTTTTTAGATCCGAGTATTGAATATCTGGTTTGTCAGCCAAATAAAAAAAAGGTTGACATTAAACTAAAGTTTTATGGAAAGAACGAAATCAACTTGAGCAGCCTGTCGGAACTGAACAGGTATCTTTCTTCAGGAACAATAAAGGGACTCAGCGTATTTATGGGAGCAGTGTTTGCCTTCATAGAAGGGGGGCATTTGCTTGTCGATGAACTGGAAAACCATTTCAATAGAGAAATCGTATCAACGTTAGTACGTTTTTTTATGGATAAAAAGATTAATAAAAAAGGCGCAACTCTTATTTTTTCTACTCATTATTCAGAATTGCTGGATGAATTTGGAAGAAATGACAGCATTTATATTGTAAGAAACAGAGGGGGAATTACGGTAGAGAATCTGTCTAATATTTTGAAGAGAAACGATATTAAAAAAAGTGAGATATATGACAGTGATTTTCTGAAAGGAACGGTGCCTGCGTATGAATCGTATATTGCTTTGAAAAAAGTTCTTATATCAATGAG